>JALSOX010000032.1 GCA_026986255.1 Desulfurococcales archaeon | reverse complement strand
CGAACACACAAAATCAACCCTCTCAAAAATCTCTAAGAAAATGATCATTGATGTTGTAGTGACCCCCACGTGTCCATACTGTCCCTACGCATCACTGCTGTCAAACATGTTCGCGTACGAATCCTATCGTAGCGGCAGGAAATCCATAATAAGTAAGACTATAGAGGCCTACGAGAACCCTGACATCGCCGACATGTACAACGTGATGACCGTGCCCACTGTCGCCATAAACAGGTCCGTTGAGTTCATAGGTCCGCCGACGGAAGACCAATTGCTAGAAAGAATACTTAAACACGCTAGGTACTGAAGAGAAACAGCAAGCTTAGGTTCGACGTTTCACCATAAAAATAATTTTGCGGGGAGTCCCGTTACTTCCTCTTATGAGGTAGGCATTATATTCATGCATGGAATCTAGGTGGGGGCTCACTCGGCCTTAAACTTCTCATACCATGCCTCATACACCTTAATGAGGTCCTTATTAATGCTTGGCTTTATACTCTCGAGAGCTACCTTAAAGTCCTCCAGCGTTACGGGTCTTGGGTCTCCTTCTCCTCCATTTTTCTCAAACAATTCCGTTATCACCCTGAGATGTGCCGCCATGACAACGTCTCTTATGTCGCTTCCTGAATACCCCTCCAACATATCGGCTAGTAACTCGAGGTCTACGTCGGGCGCTAATTTTATGTTCTTAGTAAGTAGCCTCAATAACTGAACCCTAGCTTCTTTATTAGGTGGCGGAACGTATATTCTTCTCTGGAACCTCCTAATGAAGGCCTTATCGAGTTTCCATGGCTTGTTCGTGGCCGCTATCACGTATATGAACATTTTCTTTGACTTACTTAGCAGTCCATCCATCTCCTGTAGGAATTGATTCCTAACTCTGACTTCCCCACCCACCTCAGTGTTGAATGTTCCTAGGAGTGAATCAACCTCGTCTATGAATATTATAACTGGTTTCCCCTGAGCCGACAATTCCCTAGCCTTCCTAAATAACTTGGCTACCTTGCCTTCAGCCTCACCTAACCACTTCGACATTATGGATGCTGCGTCTATTTGTATGAATACACCATCTATTTCGTTCGCCACGGCAGCCGCCAGTAAGGTCTTGCCGCATCCAGGCGGGCCGAAGAGCAGTATTCCCCTAGGCCACCCGAGCTGTGGTGGGAAGAGGTCAGGTCTCTTTGTTGGAAATATTATCGCTTCCCTTATCGCCTTCTTAGCGTGCTCAAGGTCAGCTATGTCGTCAAATGTGACTTCTGGTTTCTCCTTAAGCACTAACTCGTTAACATCCTCATCATCGCTCCCGGATGGTTTAGGGCCCCCTACCGGGACTAGGGTCATGCGTAAGCTTTCAAGATCTTTTATCCTCTTTTTATACTGTCTTATCCAGTCCTTGTATATAGCGTTTAAGCCATTGTCGGGATACAGCTGTATTATTTTTGTTAATACCCTTATGGCGTTCTTATAGTACTTAACGGCCTCACCGAAGTTTCCCTCCCTATCATGCATTACTGCTTGGATAGCGTAACGGCGGGCCATATCCTCTAAGTAAGGCAACGCGTTACTGCTCATCGCCCCCACCCTCTGGGCCCGCCGTTTAGAACGTTATCTTGTTCTGCTCCTTTAACCTGTGAAGGGACGACATTATGTCCTGCTTCCCGACGCCTAATTTAGCTGCCAGGTCGCCGACATCGACGAAGCCTCCGTGTGTAAGTATGTACTCCAGTACCGCCCTATCTATTTCGTCAGGCCTTGGCTTCCTGATGCTTACTTTTGGTGTGGCACTTACCTTCATAGCGTTCTCCTTAATTCGCACTTCTAGTCCCTTGCCTTGTCCTGGGGTCATAAGCCCTAACGGGATTTCAGGTAGTTGATTCTTTACGGTTTCCTCTGCTACCCTCTCAATATCTTCCAGGAGTTTCTTTGCCTCAGGGGTGTACTCTATGGCTGTCTCAGCATTTATGTCAACGGCGTCTGTGGTTTCAGCTATCACTGTTCTAGCTTTGGAAATTAGGTTCTCTAGGCTGTACGCCATGCTTGGCATGACTCCCTGCACGTAGTCCTTAGCGGCCATGAGTAGATTAACTGCTTCAACCATCGATCCTGGTAAGTTACTTATGTTCTCTATGGTCTCCAGCCTTAGCTTGACCTGCTCTAGCACCTTCTCAGCCACAAGGAGTTTCTTCACCACGCGCCGGACCTGTATTGCTTCGTTAGCGTATATGAGGGCCCTATCGTTCTCCTTTCTTAACATGGATGATATTGCCTGCTTCACTAGGTGACCGTGCCTTTTCTTGAGCCTAGTTATGCTTTCCTCTAGATCCGTCTTTACTATCTCAATGCTTGAGATGAGCCCTGCTATCACGTTCCTCTTACTCCTAGCATCACCCTTACCCTTAGCTCCCCACCTAATAAGGAAGAGCAGCCTCCTCAGCCCGCCCCCCTTCTCACCTACTGTAAAACTCACCTTCCAACCCTCCCCTCACCTGTTAGGCCTTGTTAGTGGTTTTGTTTACGCCTCGATTATCTGAACCTGTATTGGTCCTTCACGCTGAACCTCTGGCTCGCTGGGCTCCTTAACGGGTGTGTGGATCGGTGCAGGCCTGTGCGCGCTGGTCGCCTCTGACTCAAGCTTAGTTATCAGGTCCAGGTGCTTCTCAACGTCTTTCTTCTCCTCCGCGTTCCGGGCCTTCGCATCCCTCAGGTAGTCTATGGCTGCCTTGTATGCGGATTCACTCACTTCATTGCTCATGTAGAGTACCATTAGGTTTGATATGTCTTTCTCTAGCCTAATTATCTGATCCTCTAGGTCATTAGCCCTCTTCCTGAGTAGTTCTTTCACCTTTCGAACTTCATCCTTAACGCTTTTGAACTGAGCTTCTAGCTTCGTCTTTATTTCCTCATAAGCGTGACCGGGTATACTTCCTTTCCTGTAGAGCTCCTCAACGGCTCGAATCCTCTTCCTTACCCTGTCAAGCTTGTTCTCCGTGGTTATTGCCTTAACTTTCCACTCTGCCAGAACAATGACTCCGTCTGGGGTGAGCTTTATCCTGTCGGAGCTTATCCTCTCCAGGCTGAAATCATTTAAGGCAATCTCAAGGGATTCAACATTGCCTGATACGTCAGTAAATGCTGTGAGGATCTTACCCATAATCCTGCCATACTCGTCTTTTACGTTTTGACCCATGAACTTTTCAATCTGATCAATAGTGACGACCATACTCCACACCACGTTTAAGGTCTCAGTCTATGTTATGCTTAAAAAGCCTACAACTCAACAAGATGTAATCCCTTACCATGGCTTGAAGCGACGTAATGAAGCAGAATTAATAACTAAGCCAACACCTAAACAACGGTGAAAGTAAATGGAATACGACATCGTGCACGTGAAGGGGCTACAGGTACTTGACTCCCGCGGCAACCCCACCGTGGAGGCCCTCGTGATTACGGAGGGAGGAGGTTACGGCAGGGCCATAGCACCGGCCGGCGCTTCAAAAGGTAAGCTCGAGGCGGTGGACCTGAGAGACGGGGGGGAAGCTTACGGAGGAATGGGTGTCTCCAAGGCCGTCGAATCAATCAATAAGTACATAGCACCGGCAATCCTCGGAATGGATTCCTCCGACTTTAGGGAGGTTGACCGCAAGATAATTGAGGTTGACGGAACACCCAACAAATCGAGGCTCGGAGGTAACGCATGCGTAGCGACTTCATTAGCCGTCATAAAGGCAGCCGCCGATACTGCTGGAATACCGCTTTTCGAGTTCTTGGGAGGGAGAAGGGCTAGAACCCTACCCGTACCCCTAATGAACGTCATTAATGGTGGCGCTCACGCAGGCAATAAATTAAGCATTCAGGAATTCATGATAGTCCCGGCTGGCGCTGACACTTTCAGTGACGCTATACGCATGGCTGTTGAGGTATATAAGTCGCTGAAATCATACTTGAAAGAGAGGTACGGCCCCTCCGCAATTAATGTCGGGGATGAGGGTGGGTTCGCACCTCCGCTAGAGCTTACCAGAGACGCACTGAACGCGCTCTCGGAAGCAATCAGGAGGGCTGGGTACACTCCCGGTAATGAGGTGCTACTAGCCATGGATGCTGCGGCGTCACACTTCTACAGAGGGGACCAAACTTACGAAATAGACGGAAAGAAGCTTAATAGTGCTGAATTGATCGACTACTACACTGCGTTAGTTGATGAGTATCCGTTAGTACTTCTAGAAGATCCCTTCGCCGAGGACGATCCCGAGCCCTTCAAGGAGTTGAGGGCGAAGCTTACTGGGAAAGTGATTATCATAGGTGATGATATCGTAGTGACACGCAGGGATCTTGCAGAAAAATACTTTGCTGGCGGATACATTGACGGCGCAATAATAAAGGTCAACCAGGTGGGTACGTTCACTGAGGCTGAAGACACGATAAGGTACCTACTGAGTTCCGGAGGTAAGGCCGTGATAAGTCATAGGTCAGGGGAGAGTGAAGACACTACAATAGCACACATAGTAGTCGCGTATGAGACAGGCCTAATAAAGACGGGCGCGCCGGCGCGTGGAGAAAGGACGGCCAAGTACAATGAGTTACTCAGAATTGAGGATTACCTAGGCAGCGAAGCTATATTCGCGGGTAAAAAGGTGTTTTTAAGGTAGGACCACAGCTATTCCTATCAATGCGAACCCTAGCGCTAACAATAGTAGCGAGAATTCTTTTATCTTCATTGACGAGATCATCTTGATGAGTTTAATGGACCCCGCTATTCCGTACCCTATCGCAACAATCACTATTAGCGCGAAACCTACCACTGCAAGCCACTGAGCCATACCGTTCACATTAGCCGACGTTATTGAGGACCATAAGTTATAGAGCACCTCTACGCCCATACCATCACCACTCTTAAGGCTTCCAGCCCTCCTTACTTAAAAGACGTAAGGTTTTTACTCCACCATTCCTTACTACCAGCAAGGAATGATGAAGGTTAAAAGCGATGAACGATGATTAGAGGCTGGGTTCTGACCAACTCACCTACTCAAGGTCGTAACGCAGAAACCCTAAAAACTCGGGTCAAGTAAAGTAGTTGAGGTGAGAGTGTGGTTAAATGCCCCAGCTGTGGGACGGAGGTACAACCTGAGCGGACATGGCAACTTGTCGCGCCACTGCCTGACGCTGAGGGAAGAATAACGATCACAGTCATGGGTTCTTTCAGGTGCCCCAAGTGCGGTTATTCGTGGCGTGGAAAGGTCTCAACATTAAAGGTGGGGCCGGAGGGTGAGGTTGAGGTAGTTAAAGGTAAGGCAAGACGTAGGCGACGCAAGAAGAAGGAAAAGGCTGAGGAGGGTACGGGTGGAACAATAATTGAGGTTGACTTATCCGACATTTACGAAGAGGAGCAAATCCAATGAAGCTAAGGAGCTTAGGTCTAATCGCTGAGGTAGCTATAGCTGCTCTAATATTTACTTTACTTCTCCTCAACCTTACCGGGAACATTATGTTCGCCGTTGTTGAAGGGAAATCCATGGAACCGTTACTCCAGACCGGTGATTTAGTACTGGTCGTTAAGGTGCCACCTAATGACATTCACGTTGGCGACGTAGTAGTGTATAAACGACCTGGTGGGGAGCTAGTTATACATAGGGTACTGAGGATAGATAAAGTTGGCAACGAATACATGTACTTCATAAAGGGAGACAATAATCCATTACCTGACGGCGACATCCCATATAACTGGATACTCGGTAAGGTCGCAGGTATCGATGGAAACGTGTTCAAGGTACCTGTACTAGGCTACTTAACTTTGGGGCTTAAATCCATTCTCAGCAAGTAACTTTACCACATCTTTACAAAATCTGCCTACGGATGAAAGCTTTCTCAACGAAGCAATGTACTCATCAAAGCTTAGGCTGGCCCGCTCACGCCAAACCCTGTACTTTGTCACTATGTTCTTATATGCTCGCCAATGGAGTTCGCAAAGGGAGAATCCTCCCACAACGTACCGTCCGTATCTTCCGCAAACAGCGCACTTAACGTCATGCCCTTCCTCAGCAAGCTTCCTTAGTTCACCTGCGTCGTTTGAAGCTATAATCTCCTTAATCTTAAGTAATCTAGGTTTCAGGAATTCCTTAGCATCATCCACTACTTTCTGCCGGCTTATCTCACCTCTCCTGACG
>JALSOX010000031.1 GCA_026986255.1 Desulfurococcales archaeon | reverse complement strand
GGCAATGGTTGCTAATGCATTACCCGTAATCGTTAGTGGGGTCATACGTGAGAGACATCCCTTAGACTTCGGCTTGAAGTTTATTGATGGCAAAAGGTTGCTAGGTAAGAATAAATCTATTGAAGGGTTCATTGCTGGAGTTGTCGGAGGCCTCCTTGTGGGGTGCGTGTACGCCTCAGTGACCCACAATATTGTGTGGGTTACGTACGGGGCAGTATCTGGTATCGGTGCAATGATAGGGGATTCCTTAAATTCCTTCGTTAAGAGACGCTTAGGTATACGTTCAGGGGATCCATTCATACCCATGGATCAGTTAAGCTTCATTCTCGTCGCCTACATTCTGGTGTCTGCGCTCAGAATTGATAATGCTGTAGGTATAAGAGTGACTTCGGTGGACTTAGCCCTAGGAATGTATATAGTCATGGTTCTGCATCCCCTCACGAACCTCATCGCTTACCTCCTAGGATTGAAAGATACGCCACTATGACGAGCGGTATGACCTGTTGCGGGAGTTAGTGCGACTATGCTAATTACTCTATTTCCTTTGGCGCTCTAGCTCTCGCAGCACTACTCGGTACTTCACGTACTTGTCTTGAGGAGAAAACCTAGGTGGGTGCGCCACCCTAGTGCTCGCGTTGCACGTGGGACACTTCTCTTTTAACGTATATCTGCCACATACAGGGCACTTCCTAAGTAGGAACTTCATTAACTTTTCTCCCTCTCGTAAGCGAAGATCATGTTGAAGTGCTTCGCGTAATCTTGTATACTACGTATGTATTCGGAGAGCACCCTTTCTGCCTTTTTGTAGTCTGTTGAGGTAACCTCCACCCTGTACCTAGGTGCACCGACGGTGTATACCCTCACATTAGTATCGGGAGGTATTTCAATTTTCTTCAGCGGTGCTGTGAAGGCTGTCCTTATACGCTCGACGCCGTCTGGGGCTGTACTCATTAGCGCCACGAGCCCTCTTATTTTAATGCGCTTTATGCGTATATGCTTCCGTATTTCCTCCATTAGTGTCGGGATCCATTCTTCAGGCACCCCAGCTTCGCGTAACGCCTCTTCTCCACGGTACGCGGCTTCCTCGAAACCGTAGAATATTTCTCCGTAATAGTCTTCTAGCTTCCACCCTACATCCCTGTAGGCGTCGTCAAGTGTTTTCCCAAGTTTCTTAGCCACTATTTCAAGCATCTTTTCAGCTCTTAGAGCCCTCCTGAACTCCAGCATTTTTCTTCTCTGTTCGGATGTATTAACTCTCTTCAACGAGACATCAATGTGTCCGCGACGTCTGTCAACACGTATTACCTTAACAACTACCTTCTGACCCTCTCTCAGGAAGTCATGTATGTCCTTCACCCATTTAGAGCTTACTTCCGACCAGGGCAGGTATGCCTCGTGGTTACCGTACTCATCTAGGTTAAGGTATGCACCGTAATCAAAGATCTTCTTAACCGTTCCTATGACTAGTTCTCCAACTCTTGGCATGGGCTTACGCTTCCTCACCATGGTCTTCATCACCCGCATACTATGTGCTGACTGCCTAATATAAGTGAGGCCACCGCCCACTAGGAACGCGTTGCACTTAACGTAATTTCACGTCATTAAAACAGCTTTAAAACAGGTCTTACCCTAGAATCTTAACGATATCCCCCAAGATCTTCGCTTTACCGCCCGTAGGTTCTACGAGGACTGTTCCGCAAACTAAACACCTTGCAGGGAATGTTGCATGGTCAAATACTATTTGTTCATTACCGCAGGATGGGCACTTTACCTTCACGAACCTCGACTTAGGCATTGGTATTAGGATCTTACGCTTCTTCATCCCCTAACAACCTCCACTAACTCTGCCTTCTTTAGCCGAATACCCCTCCTATGACTTATGTATCCGCATTGAGAGCATTTGAGCTTCAGCACGACTTTCTTCGTGACCTTAGCCAGCCTCTTCTGCTCAGGCTTTCTCTTGCTACCGTATCCCTTGTTTTTCCTCTCGTACCTACGTTGGCCCTCAGCCAATGCCCTTCTCTTTCCGGCCTTATAGATTGTTACGCTATGCACCGTGTGTGTCTTACATCGGGGGCAGTACGTTCTTATCTTCTTCGGGATTTTCACAGCTCCTCACCACACCTGAGTAGGGGTTTAATCCAGCCCTAAATAGTTTATCTTGCTCTCCTTCTTTTCCGCTCTTCCTCAGATCTAACCTTAACGATGCCCAGGAAGACAGCGCAACTCACACAATAGCACTTCCTTACAGGGTATCTCGCTATTATCGCGCCCTTCTTCTCGAGTTCAGCAGCTAGCTGGGGATCCACGGGGGAGTACCATCTTGTTATACATATTGCCTTATCCTCAGGCACCATGCGACCACACTGATCGCACTGAATCATTCTCACAGAGCCTTTACCGCCCTTATGCCTACCCCTATTCTCACGTTTCTTGGGCACAACCCTGCACCTCTAGGTCTCTTTAGGCCGTATATTTAATCTTTACTACGCATATAAAGTGCTATGGATTACGTAAGTTGCTCCTTCGAAAAACTTCCTGTCTCAGTACTTCTTAGCGTACCTCATTAGTGTCACGGCCGGCGCCCCGCATGCAGGACACTTCATGCCACTAACATCTACATCCTTATCGAGGGGCGTTCCTAGCGCATCCGCACCGAGTACCTCGGCGACCTCACTAGCGCACCCCTCCTTCCCACACCACGGAATCTCAACTATCCCGACGTCCTGCTCGAAGAATTTCTTAGCATCCTCTACGTTGCTGAACATCTTTACCTTCGACCTGAACTTCTCCCATGCTTGCCTCTTCAGCTCTTCATCTACCTCCTTCCCCAACCTCTTAATGAAATCAGCAAGCCCCTCTATTCTCACACGTACCCTTACCTTCTTGTCCCTTCTAAATACTGTGACTAATCCCTCCCGTAACTCCCTAGGCCCTACCTCTAGCCTTATAGGCACACCTTTCATTTCCCAGATGTTGTACTTCTCACCCGGCGTCCTATCGGGGTCATCATCTACATGCACTCTGATACCCTCCTTTAGGAGCCTCTCACATAATGCATGGGCTTCCTTAATCACCGCTTTTTTCTCCTCACTTGATCCCGCGGGTATAGGTATGATCACGACCTGTATCGGCGCTACTTCATACGGGATCCTTAATCCTTTGGAGTCTCCGTGCACGCTTATTAATGACGCTATCACTCGCTCCGAAACTCCGTACGATGTCTGCCATGCATAATCTATTGACTGATCCCTCCTTTGAATCCTGACCTCGAATACCTTAGTGAAGTTCTGGCCCAGGTTATGAACAGTCCCTATTTGAAGAGCCTTACCGTCAGGCATTAGCGTGTCGAACGCTATCGTGTATATGGCTCCAGCGAACTTATCCCACTCGGGCCTTTTCGATACGACGTACGGGATGCCTAACCTGTCGAAGAACTCCTTGTATGCCTCTATAGCCTCTAGTACCTGTCTCTCGCTGTCGTCGAAGTCCTCATGCACCGTATGTGCCTCCTTGAACATCGTAACTTCTCTTACACGCAACATTGGACGCGTTGCCTTGGTTTCGTACCTGAACATACTGACTACCTGGTAGTATTTCTTAGGGAGTTGCTTGTAGCTCTTAATCCAGAATGACTCCATATAGGACAGAGGTGTCTCGCTTGTGGGCCTTAATGCTAGCTTCACGTCAAGTTCTTCGAAACCGCCCCGTGTGACCCAGTACACCTGCCCTTCAAAACCACGTATGTGCTCAGACTCCTTCGCTAGGATAAAATCCGGTATCAACAGTGGGAGAAGTATCTCCTCGTGTCCCCTCGAATCGAGAATTTCCCTCAGCAACTCAATAACGTACCTTCTTAAACGGAATCCATAGGGCATCCAAACGCCCATGCCCTTGACAGGGTACCTACCGTAATCGTAGATCTCCGCCGCCCCTATGATCCAGTCAAACCATCGCCCGAACTCCCTACCCAGGTCATTGTACACGAATCGCGTGCTTGGCAACACTAACACCTCCTACCTTAATGATGTGGTCAAGCACTATTATTTAGTCTTGATGGTGGAGTAACCTTAATATACCCCTAACAGATTAGGGTCTTGGCGGTGCCGCGGTAGTATAGCCCGGCCCAGTATGCGGGCCTGTCGAGGGCCCACGCAGACAGCCCGTGACCCGGGTTCAAATCCCGGCCGCGGCGCCATAATCACTATATTGCTGATATCTCAACATAGCGGTTAGCATTGAAAACCATTTTTAAGCTCACACCGAAGGTAAGGTTTGAGGTGTTGATTACGTGAGCACGATGTACGCTGAACTTGGGAGCTTGAAGGTGGGGAACTTCATTGTAATAAATGGCGAGCCGTGCAGAATCGTTGAGATGAGTAAGGCCAAGACCGGCAAACACGGTAGTGCTAAGGCACACGTAGTTGCTATAGGGATATTCACCGGGAACAAGAGAACCTTAGTTGCCCCTGTGAGCCAGAGGGTTGAGGTCCCAATAATTGATAAGAGGAACGCCCAAGTAATAGCTGTGACGGGGGACACCGTTCAGTTAATGGATCTCGAAACATACGAAACATTCGAGGTTGACATGCCAAGTGAGGAGGACATACGCGCGAAACTTGAACCAGGTGCTGAGGTCGAGTACTGGGTTGTGATGGGTAGAAGGAAAATCATGAGAGTGCTTAAGGGAGCCAAATGAAGGGACTAGAGCGACTACGAAGCGCCGTAGCCAGCTTCCTGAAAGGCAAGGGAAGGTACGAGGAAGCCATAAATCAATTCATTAAGGAACTCCAGAAAACGCTGATCAGTGCCGACGTTAACGTGCGTGTAGTACTGGAGCTAACACGAAAAATTAAGGAACGCGCCCTAGAATCAGAGCCACCGCCAGGAGTGCTAAGGCGTGAGTGGTTCGTTAAGATAGTATATGATAGCCTAGTTGAGCTTTTTGGAGGAGAGGCTCCCGAGATCCTGCCCAAAAAGCTACCATGGATTATGATGCTAGTCGGAATCCAAGGAAGCGGTAAGACCACTACTGCAGGGAAGCTAGCATACTTTTACAAGCGACGCGGATACAGGGTCGGATTGATAACTACCGACACGTACCGTCCCGCAGCATATGACCAGCTCAAGCAACTGGCCGAGCAAATAAGTGCTCCGTTCTACGGAGAACGCCATTCCCAAGATCCCGTAGGCATTGCAAGGCGGGGTGTGAGGAAATTACTCAGTGAGGGAGTGAACGTAATAATCGTGGACACTGCTGGGAGGCATGGTTATGGTGAAGAGGAAGAATTACTCAGGGAGATGCGTGAGCTTGCCGACGCAATAAAACCTGATGAAGTAATCCTCGTCATTGACGCCTACCTAGGTCAGAAGGCCTACGACCTTGCTAGGAGGTTCCACGAAAGAACCCCCATAGGTTCAATAATAATCACTAAGTTAGACGGTACCGCTAAGGGAGGCGGTGCAATATCTGCGGTCTCAGCGACTGGGGCCCGCATAAAGTTCGTAGGAGACGGGGAGAAAATAGAGGACCTAGAGCCCTTCAACCCTAGGAAATTCGTCGCTAGGTTACTCGGTCTAGGCGACCTAGAGACTCTGCTTGAGAAGTTTAAGGCTCTTGAGGAGAGCGCTGAACTAGAGAAGCGTTTTGAGAAGGCGATACTAACTGGTAGACTTACACTACGCGATATGTACGCCCAGATTAAGTCGCTAAAGAAGATGGGGCCGTTACGCAAGGTGCTTCAGATGATACCTGGTCTCGCCATGATACCTTTAGACGACGAGAAGCTCAGGCTGTCTGAAGAAAAGATGGATAAATGGCTACACATTATGGAGTCAATGACTTACGAAGAGCTGGACAACCCATCAATAATCGATAAGCGGAGGATAAAGAGAATAGCCCTAGGCTCAGGCACTAGGCCGGAGGACGTGAGGGAGCTTCTAGCATACTACGAAAACACTAGGAGAATGCTGAGGAACATTAAGAGGAAGAAAGGGATACTGAGGAAACTGGGGATAAAAGGTGGGTTCTAAGGGCGTGGAGGACGAGTTACTTAGCAAGGCACTAGAGGCACTACTAAGGGTTCCCCTATGCGATAGGTGCTTGGGTAGGCTATTCGCCAACTTAGGGAGAGGACTCTCTAATGCGGAAAGGGGCAGAAGCATAAAGACCCTGCTTTCCATGGTACTTCATAGTAGGGCGAAGGCA
>JALSOX010000030.1 GCA_026986255.1 Desulfurococcales archaeon | reverse complement strand
GGTAGCGTACGCGTACGCTGTTATTTCGTACTCATATATTCTCCTCAAGGGCTTCACCCTCCTAACGAAGTACCTGCTTAGCGGCTTACTCAAGGGATGTAGCTGTATGAATCTAGCGAGATCTCCGCGCATGAGGTCAGCGAGTAATGTCTGCACCTCATCATCAAGATTGTGCGCCGTTAACACACAGTCATAGCCGTACATTAAGGCATAATGATTCATGATTCTCCTTCTTATAACGCCGCAGAATGTACATGGACTTACGTTAATCCCAAGCCTGCGCGCTCTTAGTACCAACTCTTCCAGAGTATACCCGACGTAAGATTTGAAGGAGACTATATGTAATTCTATTCCGAGTTTGCGGGTCTTCTCCATTATCCACGATACATTTGATACGCGGTTATACCTTGGGATACCCTCTATTATGGTTATCACGCCAATAAGTCTGGGATTATGAATCCTAGCTATGATATCCAATAATACGTAGCTATCCTTCCCTCCAGAAAGCGCTAGTAAGAGGCGATCACCCTCATTGAACATGCTATTACGTGTTATTTCAGCAGTAACCCTACTTACTAAGTCCTTACGTAGGCACTCAAGGCATAGTGCCTTGCCTGTGTGACGTTGCAGGAAAATTGCTGGATTAGTTCTGCACACGCTACAAAGCATCTGCGACGGCGTAGCATTCACCTAGATAGCTGTGTGTTATGCTACGGTAAAAATATTTTAGAGGATGAACCTTGAAAGCTGATGGAGGCGATTAGTGCCATGGTCGACGCGTTGGTAAAGAAGCCGAGATTAATTAAGATGAGGGGAACTGAAACAGGTCTTCGCAGGGGGAGAGGATTCAGCAAGTTAGAACTTGCGGAGGTTGGCTTAACGGTAGCTGAGGCAAGGAAGCTCGGGTTACCGGTTGACCCTAGACGAAGGAGCAAGCATGAGTGGAACGTTAAGATTTTACAGGAGTATCTGGAAAGTCTAAGGAGAAGTCAGACCGGTAAGTAATAGAGTATTACCGGAAACATAACTTCATGTTAGTAAGTAAATCATCGTATTTCCTGACTTCAATAGAATGAATTCCGGCTGCTGAAAGCGCTTTTAGGGCGGTTTCGTACCCGCCAAGCGCTGTTAAGGCGCTCCTTATTATGCCATGGAGTTTAAACCTACGTTTAAACACGCTAATCTCAGCCATAAGAGCGTGAGGGAGCTCCTCAGGGTCAGTGTGTTTGAGAATACCGGGCAATGCTCGGAAAACGCGTGAAATAGCGTAAAGACCTCCCCCTGTTAACGGTTTTACAAGTGAGGCTGCGTCGCCGAGGAGTAACACATTATCAGCAGTTAACCTGCGAGGTAAGTCAACAGGTATTAGCCCCCCAAACCGCTCGAGAACGTCCCTTACATGATAACCTTCCCTCTCGAGCGCGTGTAGTATCCTTAAGACCCCAACATACGCGTTAGGGCCGTGCAGGTCAGCGGTGCCGATTAACGCTATCTTATCGGTGACGGGGACGCACCAGCCGAAGAAGTTACGACTAATCCTTCTATCAGCGTATACCGTAACCGTCTCTGGTGATTTATTAAGCAAAACTAATTGCTGTACACCGATGAAGTTTCTGGGCTTACTATAAAGGTTAAGGCTTCTTGCGAGTATCCGGGGCGCACCTTCACATACTACAGCAATATCATATCCTATGTGATTCCCCTCATGATCAATTAAGACGTTACGATGAGGGTGAATCGCTCTTACTTTACGCCTAAACTTAATGATCCCTCCTGCCGATAGAACGGCATCTGCGAGCTCCTCCTCTAACTTCACTCGATCTAACAGGTAAGCAGGCTCCAGTAACTTAAGGTAAATGACGTTCCGCCCTTCTACATCCCTAACTACATAGTCGCGGAATTTACTGATCACGCAACTTCTTGCAATACTTCCCCAAGCCTGTATGGTGGTCTCACTAACTAAGCCTGTGCAGTGCTTCGGAACACCAACCCTGGAATGCTCCTCAAAAACGAGTACATCCTTATAACCGGCAGTAATGGTTGCTAACGCAAAGGATAGTCCAGCCACGCCCGCTCCAACCACACACATACGCATCCGCATCACTGTGTTCAATATAAGGTTATTTCAGCATTTAACTCAAGATTAAAACTGAGGTCGGCAATGTAATTGTGAGGAATCTACTCTAAGTAAGACCTGTCAGTTATTTCGTAGTCAAATCTTGATGCGCGTAGAGCCCTCACAATGTACATGAAAGCCCTTTCAGGGTTTGTGTGTTTGCCGCAGGAATAAACATCGACTGTTGCGAATGAATGCTCTGGCCATGTATGTATGGTTATATGTGATTCTAAGATTACCCCTACAACGCTAACTCCTGGCGCAATGTGCCAAGCTTTGACGTCAAGTAAGGTCATCCTCCCCTCACGCGCAGCGTTCTTGACAACATCAATTAAGTAATCAGGGTTTGATAGTAAGTCACTATCGCAACCGTATAGATTACCGTAAACATGCTTGCCGAACACCTTGTACCTTGGCTTGACGCCTACCTCGTATACTTGTTCTGCCTGCGTCATTACCCCCAACCCCCCTTTAAATAGGGGGTACCCTATTTAAAAGTTTATCCCCCCACACCCTACCCCCTCATATACTGATATAAGGATTATTTTAGAGTGTGCGTGAGCCAAGGAATTTTTACTATAAGATATTGTTTAAGAAATTATTTTACTGTATTCACGCTTTAGCTCGGACAGAGTAAAGTAGGTATTAACATGGGGTTCTAAGAAGCGTTACTTATAATTAATTGTGATGGCTAGTATTGCATGAGGGATCTTGCATGCCCATACACCTGAAGGTAAATCAAGGCGACATAGCTGAGAGGGTCGTAGTAGCGGGCGACCCTGCAAGGGTTGAGTATGTTAGTGAGAAATTCCTTGATGAACCACGCCTAGTTAACACGAATAGAGGGTTGACTGCGTATACAGGAAAATACAGGGGAGTAGAGATCTCGATAGTTACCCACGGTATGGGTACCCCCTCAGCTCTAATAGTGCTCGAAGAACTCATACAAGTAGGGGCTAAGGCCGTAGTCAGGTTAGGATCCTGTGGAGCGATGGTGCCCGGAATGAAAATAGGTGATGTAGTCATACCTACGGGTGCCTCATACTACCCTGGAGGGGCGTTTTACCAATACTACAAGGAACAGATATGCGCACCCGCAGTACCGGACTTCAGCCTGCTGAGGGCATTAGCGGACACGGCAGAGGAAAAAGGCTTAACCTATAAATTGGGCCCGGTACTAAGTAGTGACGCGTTCTACGCGGAAGACCCAGATTTCGCGAAGAAATGGGCTTCTCGGGGAGTTATTGCCGTGGAAATGGAGTGTGCAGGAATATTCTCAATAGGTCTTATGAGGGGAATTAAAGTAGCGTCACTGCTTCTGGTAAGTGATTCGTTAGTTAAGGATCTAGGTTTCGCTGATGCTAAAGTATTGAATAAGTACGCAGACAAAGCGGCTGAGGTGGTACTAGAAGCATTGACAAAGGTGAAAGTCTGAAACTTTCAAAATATTACGGATTTTCTCGGAGTATTACTTTCATTGATGTTAAGGGATCCTGTAAGTTCTCCGGTAAACTATAATATTGAATTAATGTACCCTAAAGTCAGGAGATAGGTGAAAGTATGTCTGAAATCGATAAGCTAATTGAAAGTGAGATTAGGAGACCCACAGTGTTCATTGACGAGTCGGTGCTGTACCCGGAGTACGTCCCTAAGAGACTACCCCACAGGGAAGCGCACGTAAGGAAAATAGCGGCGTTCTTTAAGGCTTTCTCTGACAGTCCGGGCAGGACTTCCATTAGGGTCGTCCTTGTAGGCCCTGTAGGTACTGGTAAAACGGCAACCGCAATAGCGTTTGGCAGGGCATTCTCCAGAATGATGCAAAGAAGGGGTGTACTCCTAAGATACGTTCACGTGAATTGCTCTAAGTCATCTAACCCCGCCTCCATCTTCAGAGATATAAAAAATCAACTTGGGCTACCCCTACCCGATCGTGGCCTATCAGCACGTGAGATGGCTGTAGGATTACTTAAGATGCTTGAAAGGGAGAATATGTATGTGATAGTGACGCTAGACGAAATAGAGTACTTCATAAAGTCCTCGAGTCCCTCAGGGAGATTCCTGTTGCTGAGGTTTTACGACGTCTTCAAGGAGGACGTTAAGAGGTTGAACTTCATTTACGTAACTAGAGGATCACCTACAGGCATACAGGCTGTGCTAGACAGTATAACAGGAAGTTACCTAATGGAGAACGTAATACCGTTCCAGCCATATACGGCAGCAGAATTAATGGATATACTGAATGACAGGGTCAAGGAAGCATTTTACGAGGGTGTAGTGGACGAGGAGGTCGTGGAGAGCATAGCCCGCCTAACAGGCTACGATACAGGCGGGGACGGCAACGCTAGGAAAGCTATAGCAATACTCCACGCGGCAGGTAAGTTAGCGGATAAGGAACTGGCTGAGGGGAGGGCATCAAGGGTTACAGTGGATCACGTTAGGGCAGTTGTTGCACAGGAGTATCAGTCACTAATAGATGTACTAGACAAGATATACCACCTTGAACTACATGAAGTACTTATCCTCAAAGCAATAGTACTAGCATTATACAGAACAGGTGAGAGTTTCATACCTATGGGGGAAATAGAGCGCACTTACCGTGAAATATGTGAGGAGCTAGGTGAGGAACCCCGAAAACACACCAGGGTATATATGCTGGTGATGGATCTTAAAAGAAGAGGCATAGTAATAACTAAGACAAGCATGAAAGGTAGAAGGGGTAGAAGCACATACGTCGGGTTCGCCGCCGCACCTCTTGATAGGTTACTTGAGAAGCTGAACAGAGTGATAGAGGAGAAGAGGCTGATGAGATAATGAGAGAAGGAGCAAACAGGGTTAAGATAGAGGATGTTCTTGCTAGCAGGGGACGCGTTAAGGTACTCAAAGCAATAATAAATTCAGGTGAGATCAACCTAACTCAGATACTTCATGTGACTGGGCTGAATTACAGAACCGCGATTCGCCACATAGATTTCTTAGTTAGGGCAGGACTTATTGAGGAATTAAGAATAGGTAGGGCTAGGATATACAGGCCAAGATGGGTCGATCCAAGAATAAGGTTACTAGAGGAACTACTAAGTGAGTTTTGAGGGCCTTCAACCTAATACAATGACTTTTTAGGAAGTACCTTGAGCAAGGAAGATGAGACATCACTTTTAAAACTAGAAGTTTCAGCGATAGTTAAGTTCCGGTGGTAAGGACTCCCTATTTCTTGAAGAACGCGTCGAGGCCTTTCCCTTTAACTTCCTTCCGCCTTCTTCGTCTCTTAGGTTTCCTCTCAGCGACACCACTACTCTTGGCCCCCCGCTGCTCCTCAAGCAACTTGGCTTCTTCCTTAACCTCCTTCACGGGCTGAGCGCGTTTCTTCAGAGTTTCCTTAGCTGTCTCCCTCCAAATCTCAGCAGCCATTTTCGATATGATCGCAGCGTTCTGTGGGGAAAGGTATTTTATCATGTGCTCGTCTAGATTTAAACCAGCTGCGAGCCTTGCTGCATATTCAGGATTACGGTCGAATATTATTTTGATATATGGTAGTACGTCATTCTTCACCTTCCTCTTAGAAGCAAGTACGTGACGACCTATAACCTCTGCTATTCGCTCCCGCAACTGCCTCATCTCCTTAGTTCTCGACATAAGCAAAATCTTTTGCGGGAACTGATACTTAATCCACTTGTACCTAGCCTTCGGGTCATTAACTATGGAGAGCGCCACTCCCGCAGTCATTAACTCTATAGCGTAAGGTAGCAAATCCCATGACCCGCTCCTCACTATCCGCCCGAAGAATACGTCAGCGCGTGAAAGCTTCTCGTACGCTCTCCACAGGTCCTCCGGGTCAGTGATTTGAAGCGGTAGGTTCTCGTTAATCCACTGTAGTAGCTCATCGGGCGATAGGTCCGTCTGCGATGCTGCTTGCCGTGCTTGCCAAGCGTACTTGGAGATGAATATCTTACGTACAACCTCATAAGGAGCGTAGACTCTATCACGGTACCTGAGCACAGCTTTACAGATCCTCAGTGTTACCCTCCCGAACCCCTCAGCCACGGCCTCTAAGTCGTTTATCGCTGAGCGTAAGTCTCCCTCAGCTCTCTCGGCTATGAAGTTAATTGCATCCTCATCGCACTGTATTCTTTCGAGCTCACATATTCTTCTTAAAACCTTCTTAACGTCAGTCTTAGTAAGTCTCCTGAAGTTCACCATAAGGGACGCGTCCC
>JALSOX010000029.1 GCA_026986255.1 Desulfurococcales archaeon | reverse complement strand
CCACTATCGAAATAGTAATTGCTAAGAAGGAGTAAGTGGCGGGCTTTAAAGTGAAATTAAAGACTTTCAGTGCTTTTTTCCTGGTCATCCAACAAAGGTCGGCATGAAGTCTAGTCCTGCAGGGAAACGCGTTAATAACTTTCCCCATCTACTACACCTTTGGTTGAGATCATGGGGAAACTACTTCAAATGTTTGAACAGCGTGAACACCCCTTACTGCAGGTGGCGCTGGATTTCACGAACATTGAAAAAGCCATACGTGTCATGTCTGCCTTAAGAGATCTTCCAATACCGATAGTGGAGATCGGGACACCCCTAATCAAGGCTGAAGGTATAAGATCCATAGCCATAATTAAGGCCCTAGCAAGCGATGATACCTTAATCCTTGCGGACATGAAGACCGCTGATGTGGGCGCGCTCGAAACTAGCATGGCGGCTCTCCACGGCGCAGATATCGTAACCGTTCTTGCATCAAGCGACGACGCTGTTATAGAGGCCGCCGTCACCGAGGGCAGGAAACTAGGCGTGGACATTATTGCCGATACGATAGGCTTGCAACCCGACGTAATCCCTCAACGCGTTAAAGAACTACATAAGCTTGGAGTTAACGTGGTTAACATCCATTCAGGAATCGACGTTCAGCGAAGACTCGGTATTAGGGCCACGTCATTCCAGGACCTTGCTTGTAAAGTAAAGAGTTACTTAAGCGACGTGATTATCTCTATTAGCGGAGGAATAAAACCCGAAGATATTAAGAAATTCGCTGAAGCCTGCATTGATATTGTTGTCATAGGCTCCGCCATTACTAAGGCACCCGACCCGCGCGGAGCGGCAATACGCGCGCTTGACGCGTTATCACGCATAATACGTAAGTAACGCGCTCTACGTTTTTTAAGGTTTGAAATACCCTACTTACATTCGTGGGTGATGACGCACGCTAGAGATAATATTGTTCATAGCGACAATTACGCTAATTATCCTAGCCGTAACTGGTTACGACCAATACATAGCGACACGTATAAGAGCCAAGGCACTAGCCTCATCAAGCCATACCCTCCGTCCAGGGTCAAGCAATTCTCTGGCTGAGGTGGACCCGCATACAAGGATGAGGATAAAGAAGGTTAAGGCCGTTAAAGTTGGGAGTTACCTAGTCATTACGTTAGTCATAAGTGAGAATAGCTCCGGCGGAGATAGAGTTGAGGTGGATGACCCTTCATTACTAATACCGCTGGTTAGCGCCATGGACGAGGAGGAAGGTGTGGAAGCTATTTCATAAAAAGATCCTCGTACTCCTTTATGAGTGACACGCTTGTCTTGATATCAGCAAATAAGTGCACTACTTCATTGACATCCTCCACGAGTACCTTAGCATGCCCTTTTCTACCAGCGACTATCGCTGCAGGCCTGAGAAGCTGCACAGCATACCTTAAGCTCCTCTCAGCGCCTATGTCAGCAAGTCTCTCAAGCGCCTCGTCGCTTAACTCGACTCCCTCCTCGTCAGCTCTTATCTCTATTATCTTACGTATCTCGTTCCTCGTGTAGGGCCTTACAGGGATCAGCAGTAGTCTGTCAAGAAGATCTAATGGTATGCCATGAGGTGAATCTATGTCTGTGCCCCGAATCTTCGTTATGCCCCTGTTCGTTGCTAGTATAAGGATCGGTGAGAACTCAGACTCCAACACCCTTGTTAAGAATGCGAACGCCTCAAGGTCTAGTAAATGTGCGTCATCTATGAAGAGTACGCCAGGCACTATTTCCGCTTTACCTTCCTCAATCCATTTGCGGACTTGATTATTAACGGACTTCCTCACTTCCTCATCTATCTCCTTCTCAAGTTCTATACCAAACAAGCCCGTGAGTGATAGTCTCTGACTAGCTGCATACACGTCTAGGTCGTTTAGGGTGAATACCCTTACTATTTCCTTCTCTCGCTTGACGGGGCCGCTAGGCATCTCCTCCTCCAATCTCCATGGTTCAACGTCATAGTACTTGGCTTTCTCAACGCCACGAACCCTACCCACTTTATGAACCATCCCTGTCTCGGCATCAATCCATATGTGGTCTCCGCGCCTAACGCGTAGTTGAACTAGTTGCGCCGTGACCTCCTCACCAACGTTTAATGTGAGTTCATCATGTTTTGTCGCTAGGGTTATGCGTGCTTCACGCGGTACCCTGACATATGGATTGAAGGGGTGCCTCGCGTAAGCTATTTTTATGCTTCTCACCACACCCTCGTATACTTTCCGAATTTCCTTTATCTTAACACCCATGGCCTTCCGAACGGCTCTCATCAATATCTCAGTTTTCTTGACTTCAGTAGAGTATATTTCACCGCCGCTTAGGGCAACGAAGGGCGTGTCCTCTCCCAGCTCCCGAGCTATAGCTACGGCTAGGGCGGTTTTGCCTGTCCCTGGCGGACCCACGAACAGTATGCCCTTACCCGTCATCTTGCCTTGCCTTATCATCTCGACAACTATGCCTGCTGCCTTTCTGGCCTCTAGCTGACCCACCAGCCCGTCAGCTACAGGTTTTGGATTACCTTTTTCATCAAGTCCTAATCCATGTATGTGGCTGTGTATGCTTATACCGTACTCACTTCGGCTTACCTTTATCTCCTTTATCTCAGCCATCAGCGTCACCCCATAATCTATGAGATGATGCCACGAGATTTAATTTTTGCCTAATTGAAGCATCGGGAACGCTTAATTTTCCTAAGGGGTCAAATTAACAACGGTGATAGATTGTCACAGAAAGGTTCTGGAGGAAGCAAGGAGCTACGAATAGTAACTAAACCCGTCGTAACGGTAGAGGCGGTTAAAAAGGATCCTAAGAAGTTGAGGATCCTGCACATAATCCAGGCCATTAAGGAAATCTCGGAGCGCTCCCTAACGAACCTCGTGTACATGCTGAAGAACGAAAAGAACGTTGATATAGGGTACGAGTTCATAATGATAGGAGATACCCCCAGCAGCAGGGCCTTGGCAGAGGACATCAGGATACTGCTGTACTTGGGGTTGCTCGAGACAGACCCTACGACGCGTAGGTTGAGATTAACGTCGATAGGTGAAGAGTTTCTAGAGCAGAATAAACTACCTGAGGACGAGGCAGAATCCCTAATGAAAGCTGTTGAGGAACTGAAGCCTAGGATTGAGGCAGAAGAGTCAACTACTGAGTTATTGTTACGGGGCTTAAGGCGCAGGCGACGCAGGAGATTTAGGAGGTAATGCTTCTTAGTTCCGCCGGTAGCTTTTCACGATACTTTCTAAGGAACTCCTCCTCCTTTTCCCTAACCTTGGGGTGCTTGCGCTTGCTATCAGGATACATAAGCGGTATGCCGTTAATTATTGGATACCACCTACCACACTTAGGGCAAATTAAGAGGCCTGCCACCACGTCATGTTTCACACACTCTTTACAGTTTAGCTCTTCCTGCTTAAGTTCACTCACGTTCTTCCCTTTCTTACCGCAATAAACATCACAGAAGGGCTCGCTAACCTCATATTCCTTCTCGAATACCCTCTCCTCGAACACGTAAAGTTTTAGAGGAAAGTGCTTACACATAGGGCAAGCAATTAAGTTCATTAATGCGTATCTCATCCTTCCATCACCTCCTTTACTATGCTGAATATCTCATTAAGTAATTTCTCTGCCTTGTTCTTCGATCTACACTCAACGAATATCCTTAACACGGGTTCTGTTCCAGAGGGTCTAACGAGGAACCAGAAGTCCTCACCGATCCCTTTAACGCCGTCTATGTCTATGATTCTAAGGTTGCTGTACCTCCTCTTTATCTCCTCAATTATCTCCGTGGCCTTATCTCTGTCACTTAATGGAACCTTAGTCTTAATTAGGTGCGCGCTGGGCAATTCATTGATGACTTCACTTAGCTTCCTGCCTTCATAGGATAAGTACTCAAGCATTAAAGCCAGTGCCATCCCCCCATCCCTTACATATTGATGGGGTGGGTACATGAAGCCTCCATTCTCCTCAAATCCTGCCAAGGCACCTATCCTCATCATGGTTCTCGCTATACCCACGCTACCAACCTTAGTCCAGTATACTTCAACTCCTAGATCCTTGAGTACATCCTCAATTATGGTTGATGAGGAAACTGCTGTCACGACCCTCCTAGGCGCGTTATCTTTCCTATTCACCACTATATGTCGGCAGAGCAAAGTTGCGCTTCTGTCCCCAGGGATTACGCGGCCCATGTCGTCGATGAATATTGCTCTGTCCGCATCACCATCGTGAGCTACCCCGAAGTCCGCTCTGACGGTTCGGACAATCCCTGAAGTATCAGTCAGGTTCTCGGGCACGGGCTCAGGCTCCCTATACGGTATTGGTGAGAGATGCGCGTTAACGCTGAGAACCTTAACCCCTAAGCGTCTAAGTATTCTGGGGGTTGTTAGTGCACCTACATTATTGGCACAGTCAGCAACGACACGAAATCCCCTTCTCCGAATCCGTTCCGAATCGACCTTCCTCACCACCCCCTCGACATAGTATTCCACGGAATCACTTAATTTGAAGTATTGATCCCCGAACGCGTGCCAGGGAACCCTCCTGCATCTGCCGCTGAAGAATGCCTCCTCTATACGCTCTTCAACATCGCGGGGCGCCTCCACTCCATCACTCATTATCACTTTCACACCACTGTATTGAGGAGGGTTGTGTGAGGCAGTAATCATCACACCACCATCGAATCCGCGTTCCTTAACATTGAATTGGAGTGCAGGCGTGGGTAATGCTCCGGCATAATAGACCTTGTGTCCGGAAGCTATCAATGCTCCTATCACGATCTTCACTATGTACTCGTTCCCGGCCCTGGCATCGTTCCCCACCAAGATCCTGCTACCTGGAGGAAAGTAATCCCCTATCGCTAGGGCTAGACGCAGTATGAAATCAGGTGTTAAGGTCTCGTTAACAATCCCTCGTACGCCGTCGGTTCCAAACAGCCTGTTACGCATGATCACCACATCATTATCATCGAGATCATAAACTAAAAACTGTTTCACAGCATTTCCCTCTGGGGCCTAGGATTTGAGTGCCGTCGTGTGGTTGGACGCGCTGACCTCAAAGCAGGGTACCCTACTTGGATTCGTAGCCAGGGAGTTAGAGAGGGCAGGCTTTAGTACGCTGGTTACTTGTAGGGAGTATGAGTATACTGTGGGCTCGCTAAAACGCTTAGGAATAGATCCCATCGTTGTGGGGAGGTACTCCGAGGGGGATCCTTACGATAAGGTCCTAGCAGATGCTGAGCGGGTATTGAAGCTCATACTTATTGTGAAGGAGAAACGCCCTACCCTCCTAGTAGCGTATCCTAATCCCTCAGCTGCCCGGCTCGCTTACGGCGTGGGCATCCCGTATGTAGGTATAACGGATTCCCCCCATGCGGAAATACCAAGTCGCTTGTCACTACCGCTGGCATCAGTTATTCTGTGCTCTAAAGCCATAGATCCGGGTGACATAGGAAGATACGTGTTCCGAGGTAATGCCAAGCTAATCCAGTACGAGGCTGTCGATGAGCTCTTTTGGATCCTACGCAGCAGACCTAATGTACGTTATGTTAAGTCCTTGGGACTCGATCCCAGGAAGTATGTCGTTCTAAGACCCCACGAGGAGAAAGCAACGTATTATCAAGGACTAAAGGTAGGAGTAGACGTCGTTAAATTAGCGCTGACGTTGAAGAGGGAAGGATATGATGTTGTATTACTTCCCAGGTACCGTAGCCATCTCAAGTTAATTAGGGAGCTAAACTCCTTAGGAGTAAGGCCTAGGATTATTCGGGGAGGATACGATGGCGTGAGCCTTACGTATTACGCGGCCGCCGTCATAACAGGCGGTGCGTCCATAGCTAGGGAAGCTGCGTTGCTCCTAACCCCAGGCTTAACATACTATCCTGAAAGACTAGCAATAAATGAGTACGTACGGTCTAAGGGATACCCGTTATTTAACATAACCACTAACGATGAGGCACTTGAAATAATAGACAAACATGCAAAGAGCCCTAAGCCTCCATACGATGATATAGTGGGTAAGTTAACTAAAGACTTCGAAGATCCCATGAAGAAGCTTCTACAGACCATAATGGAGATTACGGGGTATACTAAATGAAGGCTTTCATTAATTGCTGGTATCGGAACATAATAAATCATGGTTTCGTAGAAAGCCTAACAAGGATTAATGCGAACGGCATAGAATTAAGCATGGATTACCCACTACCCTTCACTCAGGAGATACCTGATGCATTAATTGACGCCATACGTAGGGAGGGGCTGGAAGTAGGTTTACATTTACCTTGGAGGGAATTATTCCTAGCCTCCCCCATCCCGGAGATTAGGGAATTATCGGAAAGAATAATATCGAAAGTAATAACGTCCGTAACCAGTAAATTAGATCCTCTTTACTTCGTTGTTCATTTATCCACTAACCAGTCTTGGTGCGGCCCTAAGAACAAGCTCTGTCTCGAAGCCGCGAGAATGTCGCTAGAGACTCTCTCGCAACTTTCTGATGAGTTAGGGATACCATTACTCATCGAGACCGTAATGGATCGGTGCTGCTCTAACGAGGAGTATTTACCTTACTTGCTCATGCATGCTGATCCCGGAAAGGTGGGTGTATGCCTCGACATTCCGCACATAATTGAGCGTAGAGTTAAACGATGGAAAGTAATCCATAACCCCTTAACCATAGTTAATGATTTGCCCCCAATAATGTTAGAACGCGCTAAGGTAGCGCACATCCATGGCATCCACGTACCAGGACCCTACACCGTCATAACTCACGTTGTTCCCTCCGAGGAATTCCTAAGGGAATTAATGCAGGCAATACGGTCACACGTTCCTCACGCAGGAGTAGGTGTGCTGGAAATATTCAAGGACATTACGGGGAGAGACATTAACATACGTGAACTGAGGTGGGTAGTAAGTTATGTGAGAGGGGGTGACCCAAGGTGAGAGAAGGAAGTTCAGGGGTCGTAGTTCTGGGAGTAGATGAGGCTGGGCGAGGCCCCGTTATAGGGGATATGTTTGTTGCTGGGGTCGCCATCGATCCCCGCACGCTTCAGAGACTGCGTGAATTTGGCGTCAGGGATAGTAAGGAACTTACTCCAAGTGCGAGATCTAGGCTCGTGACGACCGTCCTGAGGTACGCCGAAGTGGTTATGGTTAAGCGGTTTCCTCCATCAGTTATCGATAAGATGAACATCAACGTGATATATGCTAAGGCCGTTGTTGATTTAGTAAATAATATTTTACGGATGGGGTTACGAATAAAGAAAATCTACGTTGACGCCGTAACAGGTAGGAAAGCCCTCGCCATACTCAAGGAAGGGATAGGTGAGATACCATTCGTGCTGGAGCCTAAGGCTGATAGGAAATACGTTGTTGTTGCTGCTGCGTCAATAGTAGCTAAGTTTCTCAGAGATCTTCATGTGTCGAAGCTCAAGGAAGCATACGGTGATTTTGGAAGCGGTTACCCAGCCGACCCCAGAACCATAGGGTGGCTCGAGAAGCACCTAATTAATTCTTCAGCAGTAGCGCCCTCAATCATCAGGCGGTCCTGGAGCACGTTGAGGAGATTCGGTGTAACGGTTACTGAGAAAAAGCAAGGTCAGGGGCTAAGTAAATGGCTCAAGAAGTCCTAGAGTGGGGCATTGTTAGGTTATTAAATCATTATAAGGTATAGAGGTAAAGAAGAAATCTTAGGGTGCTGACGTGCCGACTAACCTGCCAGCTGAGGCTAGGGCAAAGTGGGTTAAGTACCTAGAGGCTAGGACGCCTGAGGAGAAGCTGAAGGCTTTGGAGGAGTACTTATCAGCCATACCGAAACACAAGGGCACAGAGAACTTGAGGTCTTGGGTTAGGAGAAAGATCGCTGAACTAAGGGAGGAGATTGAGGAGCGTAAGGCTAGGAGAGCAGGCACTGGGGCGCCGAGCTTCTTCATAGAGAAAGAGGGGGCCGCTCAGGTAGTAATGCTGGGGCTGCCTAATTCCGGTAAGAGCGCCTTACTTTCCGCATTGACTAATGCTAGACCAGATGTAAGCGAGGTACCCTTCACAACTAAGTTCCCAGTGCCTGGGATGCTGAAGTTCGAGGACATACAGTTCCAGCTAGTGGAGGCACCAGCGATCGTTGAGGGGGCTTCGCGGGGAGAGATTTGGTGGGGATCCAGAGTCCTTGGGTTGGCACGTAACGCGGACGCCATAATGCTTGTCGTGGATCTATCTAACAAGCCGTTGAAGCAGCTTAAGGTACTTTGCAGGGAACTTTCCGAAGCAGGGATATACATAATTAAGCCTAGGGGTAGGGTCAAGATAGAGAGGACTAAGGCCGCACATGGGATAAAGGTCATCAGTTATGGAAGGCTAGAAGGCTGTACAGCTGACGACGTTAGGAAACTGCTGGAGAGCTACAAGATATATAACGCTATAGTGAAGATCTACGGCCACGTGACCCTAGACGATGTTGAGAAAGCCATTTACGAAAGAGTTACATTCAAGCCCTCATTGATAGTACTCACTAAGAAGGACCTCGTGGCCCACCACTACGCAGAGAAAGTGGAGGCATTAATACGCAAAGCCCTACCCGATGTACCTACGGCGATCACTTCAGCGATAAAAGGGGAGGGTCTGAGTGCAATACCCAGGATAATCTTCAATATCACCGGAATAATCAGGATTTACACTAAGGAACCTAATTCCTCTAAGCCTTCATCCGAGCCAATGATACTTAAGGCGGGAGCCACTGTGGAGGACGCCGTGAAACGCATACGGGAAGAGTTCTTGAGGTACTTCAAGTACGCCAGAATCTGGGGGCCTTCCGCCAATTACCCAGGTGAGCGTGTAGGTTTAGATCACGTACTGAAGGATGGAGACGTCATAGAAATAAGGACTAAAATCAAAGGTATATGAGGTTCAAGTAAGGCCACCGGTTATTACGCATTTAAAGCGAGGCTTAAATTCATGGCGAGGAGGAAAAAGAAGGAAAAGAGAGAAACCCAGGTCAAGACAAGGAAAACCAAGAAAAAGCGAGAAGTAAACGTAGAGGCTTGGATAGACAAGTACGTAATGGATTTCGTAAGTTTGACGGGCCTGGATATCTTGGGGTTAACTAAAGAGCAATATAAAGAGTTACTCTCAGACATATTGATCGAGCTATACGGTTCACTCACGTCATACAGTAACGTAAAGGTCATAGCTAAGAGGTACTTACGAGCTCGCGATAAAATCAATGAAGTAATAGCTGCTAGGCTAGCATTCATGCTGAGCGAATTAACTCCGGAGCAGCTGGAGTTCATAGCTTTCAATGTAGGCATAGACACTGCATTGAGTGTGATACCACGCATTTACGGGTTCTTGAAAAAACTAGGAAGAAATGACTTGCTTGATATATTGCGTGTCAAGTGGAGGAACTCTTGGCTCAAGAAGAAATACGGAGTTCTGCCACCGCAATGCCCCTGCTGCGGCTTCAATTCACTAACGCCGGACCTAACATGCTTAGTGTGTGGTGCCTTAGTTCGCGAGAAGGACATTATTGAGAGTAAAGAGTTCCAAGTGAAGTTCATGGAATTAATTCGAGGGCTAGACTGTGCGGGGCTAAGGGCTTTATTAAAGCATGATATTATTCTCTATAACGACAATGAGGTTAAACCACCAACTCAAGGAAAATTGCCTGTTGACGTTGAGATTTACATACCTCAGAGCCTGAAGAACATAATAAGGTCGGAATTAAGGGAGAAATGTGAGGGGTAGAGTTGCCGTTAATGCTCAGAAGCGTTAATGATGCTAAGAAGGAGGTGTACTCTAGAAAGACAGTATTTCTCGCTTTAGTGGATCTAGACACGGACTCAGGCAAGCAAATATTACAGATACTCAACAGGTTAGAGAACGCTTTCAGGAAGTACGTGAGCTTTGCAGTACTACATATCAAAGGATGTAAGCCATCAGTATCGCTGTTCCTTGAAGGGAGGGAGATCCTGCGACAAGATTCATTCTTTGGGAACACAGAGAAGGATTATAACGCATTAAGGATGAGCCTATGGAACATACTAAAGGACTATAACGTAGACAAAGAGGAACCGCGTTGAAACCATCATCAGTCCTTCCTTCCCGTTTCTGGAATTAACAATGATTTAGTAAGATCTACAATTTTGTGAGGGGGTATATGTCTGTTAATTATCGATATCCCTTCAAGAGTGAGGAGTTTCTCCTTAACACCGGCTACACGCTTACCTAACAGAGTGTAGCCACCTACATATCCATCAGATCTTACAACTCTGTGGCAGGGATAAACTACTGGATTCTTGTTTCTCTTCAACACTAACGCAACAGTTCTGGGATGAATATTGAGTAAGCGAGCAATACTGGAGTATGTTGTTACATTGCCTATAGGTACAAGTTGTATTAAAGCCAGTATCAGTTCCTCTATGACATCTTTATTAAAATCGCATATGCGCAAAGACGTACCATCAAATACTATGCAAGGAATACCCCATCGTTTCACTTGCCTAGCCGTCATTGGCTAAGCCGCTCTACCTTTCCTCAATAAGGTTTAAAAAGTGTGATTTTAGCGCCTTGAAGTCCGTGAGATGCCTTAAGCTCCCTCAACCGCCTTCTTCGCCTTAATGGTTATGACACCACGCTCCTCATCACGTTCAACGATAAACTCAGTGCCCCATTTCTCTACCATGTTTTTAGGTAGGTACAGATTTAACGGTAACGTGAAGTACTCGTATGTATACACTTTCCCCTTCACAACTTTCTTACCTATTACTTTCCTTGCTGTTGCTGTTCTTCTCATGATAGACATAACATCCACCGAGTAAGTGTTTGCGCATGCCATTTATTAAGACTACATTACATGATTGTGAAAATGGGGTTTAAAAATACAGTACAGCGTTGAGTAGTAGTTAATCTATCCATGTATGAACGAGGAGTATGACTGAAGTACATAAAGCCTACAGATGAATCTCTTAACGCTTTCTCCGTATTTTGCAGTTATCGAAGTTTTCCCTTAATTACTCAACTCATTATTCAGGTAGCCAAGCCACATAAATAACTCGTCATCCTGCACATAATCCTTAGCTGTTTTGATAGCCAAGTATGCCTTACTTAGCTCAAAGCCTAGGTACATTGCATGTTCAGCACCTAGACCTGATTCACGTACCACAACCCGTCCTAGGCTAAGAGGATCTTTTCCTTCATACCTCGTTACTTTCCCGTTATGATATACATCAACAACTATTCTTTGTGCTTCTCGGTTGACATGTATCCTAATGTAAGTCCTTTCTATCTTTGGAGGGACTACCTCCTCCACTATTCTCTTTCTAATTATGGCTCCCTCATTATCGTGCCGTATCTCTCTCTTCCGTTTATCTTTAAGAATTAGGAGGTTGTATGCCGTATCTTTAGGCGGTGACTTCCTAGTAAATGCCTCATAGATCATCATTCTAGCGTGTACGGCCTCTTCCGCCGCTCCGCAAGCCTTGCGGCTTGCCTCGGTGATCAACAAGTTACTGACCCCCGCTTCAAACATTAACGCTGTTAAAAGCGCTATTATGCCTGGGCTGTCCGCGTCCATTAATTCATAGACATTACATAGCCCTACTAGGGATGGGTATCTTATCAATGATATTACTTCCCTCAAAAACGCTAAGCTTGGAGCTAAGCCAAGCATTGGTGGCTTTAGTATGGGATCTATTATTAACTTCTTGAACCCCGCATCCTCAGCAAGTTTAACTGCACTTTTTATGGAGTTCATCGCCTCAGTCACTGAATTCGTCTCCTCAGGGACAAGCACGAGCGCGGTATCTTCTTGGGCGTGACGCGTGATAATATCTATATCTTCAGCAGTAACGTTCAATATGATGTCTGTTAGTTCAAACACTTCCTTAGGTACTTCACTAAGATCAAATACGTCTATCCCCGCCAGGAGCCCGTGCCTCCTTATTTCCAGTAACTTCGTTCGCAGGTCATCATAACAATTCTCTTCAACATCACACCCAACAATTACGCCGCTATACCCAAGCTTCGCCAGACCCGCAACTAAGGTTCTGAAATTCTTGAACCTACGTAACCTGCAGTTAGAGAACGCCGTGGGGCATAACTCATAGAATAAGTTTAGGGGTGGAGGTCTCAGAGTGAATGATACGTTCTTAACCTTGAAACAAGGTTTCACTTTCTCCAGTTTTCTAAGTAAGTGGCTTAGGCGCTTCTTGCCACCCATCGTTATTACATCATCCGCCGGTATGTCCGTACTAAAACGCATTCCCTTCTTCAGCAGGGCTATCATTTCCGGTAAATCGCCCACATATCTAGGACCCTTAACAACGGGTACCCCCAGAACATTCTCCAATTTCTTCGCAGAACCCCTTATCAAGCCCGGCAGTATCACTAGGTCAGCGTTCGTTATCCGTTCCTTATGCTTTAGCAAGTCCCCCAAGATGCTCTCGGTTGATGCGAGAGACGCGACTGACGCCGAAGACACGATAATTTCTAACTCTATATCGTCATAACTACTTAATAGTTCCTTAGCCACGCTCTCCACTAATTCCCTTGCTGATGTCGTCGTTACTAGGACGATCCTCGTAGCGATCACTCATAGAGTGATGCAGGCAACACGAAATATAAGTTTTCGCGCAAAACACCTCTACGGTGAGTTCACTGCGCGAACGCGTGGAAATACTCCATCTTGAGGGGCTGGCATTAAACGGGTTCATAACCTCAGCTAAGCTCGAGAGCTGTGGAGAGAGCGATCTATTCAAGATAGTTGCAGTGCTAGATAATGGCAATGTAGTCGAGACGGAATGCATGGAGCATGAGAGAATAAGTAGGACGTTTATAGTAATTACAAGGTATAGGGAGTGGGGAGGAGTCCTAGCGAGGAGGGAATACACAGAAGAAATGATGAAAGGTATTACATATGACCTCGACCACGAAACCAGTAGGGATGATTAGGGCACCAGACACTGACTGCCTCAAAACCTTGTAGTGAAACTTTTAGTTAGTTTATTTTTTAGGTTTTCATTACGTAAGTGATAACATCCTGACGCTATTTCATGAAGTTTCCTAATGAGGATGTCACTTAGTGTATACTTGAAATACGGTCATTATCTCGGAGACCTTACCTTCAATACTGCATACTCCACGGATCCCCCTTGCCAGTACCGACTCCTCTGATTGTTTTTGTGTCTTTTAATTAGTGGTATGGTCTTCATTGGCTCCACCTTGCCTTCGCCGTCATTAAGTCGTGGTTGGGGGTCAAGGCTAACGGCACGGGCAACCGCCATTAATGGTTAGTTATGCAGGTAATCTTTTTTATCCCCTCAGACGGTGCTTTAGGTTGGGTTGTCAGTGCCATGAAGTTCTGCCCAAAGTGTGGCTCGATGCTCCTGCCGGAGAGGCGTGGTAAGAAACTCGTACTTAGGTGCCCAGAGTGCGGGTATGAGGAGGTTGTTAAGTCGTCAGAGACTAGGGAGTATAGACTTGAGGTTAAAGCAACAGGTTCTAAAGTGAAAACGACGTCCGTGGTAAGTGAGGAGAGCACCGCCAAGAGAAGTGAAGAAGAGTTGGAGCAAGAGAAAGAGGAGTTCTATGAGGTCTTCCTAGAAATTATGAGTAGTGAGGAAGGCAGTTAATCCTCTTCAAGCTTATTAAGCTCGTGTATTTATCAGTAATTCTTGGGCGGGGGTGCCCGAGCCAGGTCAAAGGGGTCGGGCTCAGGACCCCTTATCGGGGTGGGAACCCCGATGGCGGAGGCCTGCGTGGGTTCGAATCCCACCCCCCGCACCATCACTTAGGGAACCTGCAATCATTGCTCCTTCTGTAACGACTTCTTTGTTGCACGAGCGTATTTGAGTACCCGTAACCATAGCATTAAGTATCTCAATGATTGCTCCTCGCTTGGAGAATCTCCTGATTTAAGGGATGCGAGGATCTCATGTATCCTTCTTGCGGCGAAGTCCTCGAGTTCGTCGAGCACTGCATCAGTTAGTATCTTAACTGCCTCGCTCTCCGACTTAACGATTCTTACTGGACCATGGATTGGGCAGACAGTTTCGCCGCTCCGAAGCTTGAAGAGGGGGGCACCACAGAGTGGGCAGGATTTATCCAGCATCGTTGCTCCGGACCTCATGAGTTCCGCCATTTTGCGGACGACCTCATTCCTGTCGCTAACCATTCTCCCGTCCCCGCAGAATTGTCTTTAGTTTAATTTATTATTCCTATGCATACCCTATTTAAGGAGGTGGTCGACGTGGCGAGTCCTGGTATAGATAAGAAGAGCCTTAATGAGGCTAAGATTAGGCAGGCCATGATATTACTTGAGAAAATCATTGGAGATTCTAGCGTTCCGAGGAACATCAGACGAGCCGCGATAGAGGCAATGAAAATGTTAAGGGATCTCTCCCTCTCACCAGGTGTGAGGGCGGCTAACGCCATAAGCATACTGGATGAGGTATCGCAAGATCCCAACATGCCGATGCATACGAGGACTGCTGTGTGGAACATCGTTGCCGTGCTATCAACGGTAAAGGACTAACACATGCCGATATCCTGTGGCTCAGCCTAGAATGTGGGGTACTCTAAATCATGCCTATACGCGTTAGGGTTAGAGGAATTTATTCTACAGCGATATCTAAAATACTTCACGACAACGGCATTGAGTTAGTGGATGTAAGCCCAGTAATAGCGGAAAGGCTAGGGATAGATGAACACAGGGGAAAGCCAGCAGACGTTACCGTAAAGTCTGACGAAAATAACCCCTCGCAAATACTGATACTGGGTTTCCCTGGCGAGGTGCATACTGTTAGCTCGATTATCGAGGATACGGTACCTGACATAATAGTGTATAGACCAAAGATTGGGTTATACGCTGCGTTTAAGGCTCGCATAATGGGGCAGGAGGGACGTGAGTGTATTGCGGAGACTCCGGTAGGTCCAGCGGCACTCGTGGATGAACCGGAATGTATAGCTGGAAGAGAGATACCCGTCACTGTTGTTAAGGTTCCCGTAAGGCCTGGGGAACGCATGGTTGTCTCAAGCAGGGTTAGGGTGGTCGGTAAGTACGCAATAGTGGGGAAAGGCTCTGGCGTCTCCTTCAGTAACTTCATTAGAAATAAGGAACGTATATCAAGCCTGCTAGAGGCGTCGGCCAGGTATGTAAGGCAAGGATTCAGCATTCGGTGGAGGAGCAATGCAGACGAAGCAAACTTAGAGGAAGTTGTTAATGAGATCCCACAACTAATTTCAAAACTAAAGGAGGTTGAACACAGGCTAGCGAAAGCGAAACCCCTGGAAGTCGTGTATATAGGGGAATTCATGAGGTTAGTGGAACTCACCTATAACTCAAAGGCTTACTTAGACACTGTTCGAAATGAAGTTGCGCCGACCACACCCTACCACCATCTGCTCAGGTCGGACGAGATACGAAGTAATGGGCTCGTGGACTTACTGGATATCATCGCCGCAGAGGTGGAGGGCCCCAAGCTAGCTACCCTAGTGCGAAAGTGGATAGCGCATAGGTTAAGCGATAAACGCGACATAATCCTCCTCCACAAGAGGATCACCAAGAAAAACATAGTGCTAGGGAAAGCAAAACCCATTGAAGTAATTGGTGATGAAAGAATAAGGGCTATCGTGAAGAGGGGCGTCAAGTCCTCGGGAGAGTACAACGGGTTAAACATACCTAAGGAGCCCGGAGACCAGATCCTAACGTACATGACGGAAGGATCTTGGATAACGGAGCATAGATACTTCGACAGAAACGGTAATCTAAAGGGTGTGTACGTGAACGTGAATACGCCGCCTGAATTCCTTCCGTCCGGTCAAGTACAGTACGTCGATCTGGAGGTAGATTTAGTTAGGGCCTCTGAGGAGCCTTGCAGGATCATTGACAGCAAGTTATTCCTAGCCCTAGTGAGGGGGGGATACATTCAGGGCGATATCTACATTAAAGCGCTTAAGGCAGTGGATGAAGCCGTCGGTAAGTACTGCGTAAAGGACGCATTAGTAAAACTAGCAGAGCAAACCAAGCTTTGAGCAAATCAGTTTTTTACACTCTAGAATAACTTTATTAAGTTCTTGAGTTCCATCCACTAAAATCAACTCCCCGTTCCTAACTAAGTCTAAGTATATCTGACGCACCTTTCTTGCGAATTCCTTACTGCCCTCCAAGTAAGGTATGCGTGTGGCTGAGCGCTTCTTCCTTAGCAGACCCACTTCCTCAGGAACATCGATGTATATAGCTAAATCTGGGCGTAAAGCAAAGTTATTTAATGTCCTTATCCACTCAAGTGGAACGCCCTGCGCACCTTGATATGCTAGGGAAGAGTAGTAATAGCGATCCATAACGACAACCATGCCAGCCCGCAGGGCAGGCTTTACCAGGCATTCAATATGGTTATACCTATCAGCAGCCATTATTAGCGCCTCGAATACACCACCTAGAGCTGAGCCCTTCTTATTCAAGATCAATATCAATTCTTTGTCGAAGGGTTCGTAAGTATATAGAGCATTAAATCCTTCCCTCTTCAACTCATCAACTAAGGTCTTCGCAACCGTCGTTTTACCGGCACCGTCGATTCCCTCGAGCACTATCAGCCTTCCTCCATTCTTAGTCATTCCGCGCCAACCTCCATCCCCATCTTAACCTTATCCCTACATGTTCAAAGAAAATAACCTACCCCTTCACCACTAAGACCGAGTCATGTATGCAGAAAACCCTATCCTCATACTTCTTAAGGTACTTAATCATGCTGCAGTCCACCAGCTTATAAAGCGGTATGTCTGCTATGATCGCGCCAACCGTTGTTACGGCATCTTCATTACATGTGACTATAGCAACTGGCGCGTTCCCGCTTCTCGATAACCCGTAAATTACGTAGGATCCTACCGTACTGCCTACTGCGGTAGGGTACAGCAATATTTTGCCTTTAACACGATCCCCACCACGTATTTTCCCTGTCTCAGCATCTAAATCTCCAAGGAATGATATTGGATGATCAATAACCTCTAACGGCCCGCAGAGCTCACCGTGGCGCCGCGTACTCTCGACTATGACCTTTAGCTCTATAGCGATATTAGGCGTGCCACTACCCACACAGCCCCACCCCAAATCTCTTAAGTATTTCTTCTCTATCCATTATGAAAGCCTTAACGTGCGCCAGCCTAGGTAAGTAGTGAAGTGCCTTAACCGAGTCCGTTACTACTTCTTCAACGCCCAGGAGATCCAGCCTGGTAACTATAGGGCACGCACCCTCTATTATCCTCACCCTGCCATTAGCGCTCGCCAGAATTCCGCTGCATGGTAGTGAGAAGCATCCCGTTATGATCCACAGCTCTTCATCGCATGCACCGCTGCATACTCCCCTTACACGTAGGTCAACTTTACGGATCTTCTCCTCACTGATGTGCGGGCAACCTATCACGTACAACCTATTACCGGTTGCTTCTCGGGGCGGGCTGTGCTCCTTAATGAATGACCTGACATCCTCTTCAGATAACCTGACGTGTTCTTGTATGTCGTCTTTCCTCACCCTTCTACAGTCGGGGGTAATCCCTTCAAGGAATACCATAGGGGTGCCAGAACTTGCTCCGACGCCGGCTAGGAACGCCTTAAGCCACTCATCTCGCACCCTGCCTAACCCTTCTACATAGGGTATTCTTGAAAGGGAGATCTTCCCTGTTAAGTACCCTATCACCGCCGCCTCCAACAGGGATGAGGGTTTCGGAACTTTAATTAAGATTGAAGGATATCGCTCTTCGTCCACATGCATTCCACAGTACGGAGCCTTACCCACTATGGCTTCGAGGAGGGCCAACGGACCACCTTCACGATTGGTTCTCGCTCCAAACACGCTATTGGCGTAGAGCACGGCATTACTTTCAGCCCACGCTAGGTGCTCGCTTACCTTAGGTCTACGTATATGGTAGGGAGCACATGTGAAGGCACGTGCCCCCATACTGATTAATGCGTTTATTATTCGTTCTTGATTATCAATCACGTCCTTGCTAAATCCCCTTCCCTTGAAGGAAAGGTAATGTGCAGCGTAAGGGTTAGCAGTCGTGAATACCGAGAATTTAGCCCCATTATTCACCAGGTCTTCGAGAAACTCGACACCGTATCTCCTAATGTTGAAGTAAGAAATACCTGATACATGTGCATGACTTATATTAACTAACCTCTCCGCTCCAAAAATTTCTCCTACTTTGACAATAACTTTAAGGGCTCGAGCCTTAACTTCCCCTTCATCGCCTCGAAGTACTCTCTCTTCCTCTTTAGTGAGGTACATTGACTCACCACCCTCTGGGGTATGTGGGGCGTTCATATTTGCTACGTTCTTTCAACGGGTAGGTCGCGTCAATACCCATCTTCGTTACTATACCGTCCTCCGCCGTGGGATCCAGTGTAGAGCCGCGCGCGTTATTTATTATAACTAAGCCTCTATCCGCTCGGAAGCGAGTTGCTATGGCCCATTCTACATCCTCTAGTTTATCTGGGTCAATATCGTGGTCAACTACAACTACATGCTTTACGCTGGGGTGAGCGCCGAACGCCGCCATGATGGCGGTCTTACCGTCCCCGTCGCTATTTCTCTCAATAGATATTACCGCGTGGAGCCACCCACCACTCGCTGGAGTCAACCGCACTTTAATTACCCGCGGAACGGCTTTACGGACAGCATCCCAGATCGCGGCCTCTCTTGGGAAACCCATAATGGTTTTGTGCTCCAGCCCTCCAGGAAGGAGAATATGGAAGAACGCCCGTGAACTTTGATTGACGTATATCTTTTCAACTCTAAGATATGGCTGTTTTCTTCTCCTGTCGTACAGATTAAGTAGGTCTACGAACGGGCCCTCATCAACAAGCTTACCCGTAAGCACACCTTCAATTATGATGGCGGATGATGCATCCACAGGTAAACCATAATTAGGCGTGTACACTATTTCGAGCCTCTCGTTAGCTAAGTTCTTGTAAAGCGACAGTTCAAAGACTCCCAGCGGGGGTGAAAGGGATGATGCTAGCAGGGTCAGCGGTGATGCACCAATCATTATAGCTACGGGGGTTTCCTTACCTTCCTTTAGGTTGTCTTCATATATCCTATAAAGGTGCCTCGGAACAATCCGTACGGCGAAGCCTTTCTCGTCGCTAATCATGAGCCTATGAACTGACGCGTTATAAGTATCTGTGCCCGGTACGCGGGCAACAATAATCGACGTAGTGATGTACCTACCTCCATCTTTTTCATAGAATTTTATCGCGGGAAGATCCTTGACGTTACCATTGAACTCCGAGAAAGTGTTTTCGAAGGGTTTCTCTATGAACCAGTCGTTAGAGGGAGGTGGTGCTAAGACCCTCCTGTAGGCGTCTTCATCGCTTCCCACCCCCATTAAGGTGTAGAGGTGTTCTCGTGAAGGTACTAGTGAGCCGGCGCAAGGCAAGGGAAAGCCTTGAACGTTAAATATTACGGGTGTTCCCTTCCTCTCGGCTTCCTCCAGTACCTTGGTTGGCTCGTACTCCGTGCTTAACGTTCTCTCCACCATAGTTACGTTTCCCTGGCTTCTGTAGCGCTCTAAGAGCGACGCTATATCCCGCATCGTAACACCCTACCCGTATCCTCGTAGTCAGGTGATAACTTTATTCTCCCAACTACTAAGGCTGATACCTTACCATTGTAAGGCGTTCTGACCTTAATGACGTTATTACTGAAATCTACGTCCTCGATTATGCCTAGTGCCACATCTCTACCCTCATCATTCAGGAGCCCGACCAGATATCCGCTTAAGTCATCCTCCCGTACGACGTTAATTATGTAGCTTTGATCCTCGCTCTCCCTGCACGTTATGCTGTGCGGGCCATCGCTTAGGACTACATTTAGGTATTGTCCATACAGCGAAGCGAAAAGCACCTTATCACGTACCGACCCTAGAGAAGGGCATAAAGTGATTGCCTCATCAATCGATATTCTCTGCCCTCCTAATACACAGGAACCTATCAGTCCGACTTCATCCAGTCTTAGGCTCACAGTCTTTGATCTTTCGGAAAAGTACTTTCTGTAGGCCTCTGCTCTCAATCTTCTTCTCTCGTCTCTGCTTCTCTCCTTGATTTTAACTGGTGATCTCGCTTTCAGCACCACAGTAAAGGAATTTTGTCCAAGCACGGCACGCATGGTGTTGTAAATATCGTCGCTTAACGTGATAACGTGTGTTGGTCTTAACCACCTTATAATTGATATTTTGAAGTCTAACGCCTGTTTGCTGGATACCCACCCATCCGTATTTACTACTATGGTATTGCACCTCAGGTTCTCGGCTTCCTCAACTAATTCACGTAATGCAGCGAGCACGTGTAGCTGACATTGTGCATGACTTGGCGAGATGCATCCAGCGAACCTTATCCTCTCACATTTTAGTTCCCTTAACCATAGAAACTTCCTTGAGGGGAGAGCTAGGGAGAGCGTTCCCGGTACAGCGAGGTCTTCCTGCCCTACGTCCCCCTCTATGACGCATACTTTACCGCCTCGCTCCATCATGTAATTAGCTATAAAAGCTGTTAGCGTGGTTTTTCCTGATTCCACTGGGCCTATGATTATTACCTTCTTAATTTCACGTGAGTCCTCGTGAATGCTTTTCGCCACGTTAACCCAGTTATCAACTACCTCCTCGCCCTCGGACGGTTCCTCTATGGACGCGCCCTCACCGAGGGTCGCCCTTATCCTAGCGTCCTCTAAAGCCTTAATACCATAGCTTCTCAGGCTATGTACTATGAATGATTCTCCCTTCCTGTATACCGCGCCCACAACCAGCAGTGACCCGCTGAGCACATCAACTCTTGCCGGACCTACGATGCGCAGTATCTCTCCCTTCTTAAGCCCGAGTTCGACAAGCACGCCTCCGGCACCACATTTTGCATTCACTAAATGAGGCTAAATTATTATACTGTCTCACCAAACATGCCTTGAAGGAACGCCCCAAAATGGTAGATGATGTTTGCCTTGAAAATACGTTAGCTGAGGCATGTCGTCAGCTACGGCGTGACTTACGTCGGATCCGCGCTAGCGTTAGGTTAATGAAGAAGTATAGCCAACATTTTATGCGTTCATGTAGGATAGGTTATGCATTCGCTAGAGAATTAAAAGAGTTGAACCCGCAGATCATTCTTGAGCTTGGGGCAGGCACCGGTTTCCTGACGAGGTTCCTAGCAACGTTAGGGAAGCCTGTAATAGCTGTTGAGATGGATCCACGGATGGCCAGTATTCTGAGCGCTAATGTTGAGGATCTGACTCATGTTCACCCTCTTTTAGGGGACGGTATATGTCTCCTTGAGAGCAGGTGTACTAGGGCTGATGTTCTAGCGTCAAACACACCGTACTCGTTAACTGGACCGGTACTTATCGCGTACATACGTTCCAACATGAGGGCAGCTGTCTTAATGCTTCAACAGGAGGTTGCTAGGAGGCTCACGTCCGCTCCAGGTAGTAAGGAATATGGCCGTGTTACGGTTATGGTAAATTATTTCAACGTGGTTAAAGTCTCAGCAACATTCAAGCCCAATGACTTCATTCCTAGCCCAAAGGTCTCATCGCAACTAGTAGTGTTAAAACGCATACGCGATTGGGAGCCTGAGCACGGCCTTTTTGAAGCCCTCCTGAGATGCATGTTTTCGCAACGCCGGAGGCTCGCTAAGAACGTGTTAAGGAAGTGCTTAAAGTCTATTAGCCCGCACATTGATGAGGAGGTAATTATTGGGATCCTTAAGGAGAGGGGCCTAGAAAATGCCCGCGTGTATGAATTAGGCGTTGACGCATACTCCGCCATGTACGAGGTGCTTCAAAGGTATTCCCGAACGTAATTACCATGAGGTAACTCGGCTAGCTTAAATATTCACTCACTCCGGTGAGGAGCGTTCAGGCTGAGGCGGAACCACTACTATAGCCTTGCCTGAAATCAGCGCCTTCACTAGCTTACTCCGGCCACTGTCCAGCAGTCGCCATACCGTACCCCTGGAAACACCCATTATTTGGGCGGCCTCGCTCTGCGATTTCTTCTCTACATACACTAAACGCAGTGCCTCAAGCTCGTCAGGGAGTATTTCCTCATAATCCATACCTGGGGGCACCGTAGGTGAGGGCACATAGGCATATCCTCTTAAGGGGATGTGAATAAATCTTGGCTTAGGCATCCTGCCTCTTCCCATCCACCTACGCCATCTCCAAGGCGGCCCGCCCGGCACTCGCAACACCTCATAACATTACGCTTAGGTAACCCTCATACCGCTCCTAAGAGCTATGTTTATAGCCGCTAATATGTCGTCGTCCTTTACCTTCAACCTTCTTAACGCTATCTTAGGGGCTTCAGTAGACGTCCTACTTTCATCAACTAAGTACGTAACGCATCCCATCTTTAGGAGGCCCTCTATCACTTCATCGAGGACCCCATTCACATCGCTAGTCTCTGGTAATCCTACCTTGACTATCATCTTGCGTGGCTCTACGAAGCTCATTAACTCCCTCAACCTCTGGAGGAAGTCCCTTGGTTCACACACCTTTCCCGCACTAACCAACTCCTTGTCAGCAAATGCAGCATAAGCAATACTAGCCCCTAAGTCCACACCCACCATCAGCACTGAAGCCCTTCTTACACCAGCCACCTCTGAAACCACGTTCTCTACGTTACTGTCGGTCACAAGGTATGCTATGTTTGAATCTATTTCGTAATGCTCCAAGCACTCATCATCTATAATGATTACGTCTGCCGACACCTTAGTACCCACCTCTTTCGGGACTGAGTAAGTTAAACCTAGTTTACTCGCTAATTTAGCGAATCTCCTCATTAATCTCGGGTTACATATTACGGCCTTAATGTCCCGAGATCTTGAAGTTCTCAACCTCCGACCTCTCACGATGGGTTTTATTTTCACGCGTTAATAAGTTACTTCGACAGTAAATGACATTGACATGGGAGGAACTTGCCAGGTTAATGAGTGGGCGCCTCACAGTGCTATATGGCGTCGCCGGCTCAGGCAAGACTAACATAGCAATGCAACTCATGGAAATCACTTGCAGGGATCTTGCTAATGGTGAGGCATGTTACTTCATAAGCACGGAGGGACCTCATTACCTTAACCTACTTAAAAGGTATGATCTAGGGCCTCAATGCTTCCTAGCTTATGCGGTAAGCGGGGAGCATCTCCTTAAGCTCGTGCTTGACGTACTCCTGTCGGGTTTGCGGGTGAAGTACCTAGCTATCGACTCAATCAATAACTTCTATCGGGCTGAAGCCTTGAAGTTGAAGTACGCTAACGTAATGTTCAATACTATCCTTGCACTGCTTTCCCAAATAGCTCATCAGGATAGGGCCTTAGTACTCGTTACTGCTCAAGTACGTACTGCACCCATGGGTGAGGAGGAAATCAGCGGTGATACCTTAATATCATTTTGGAGCGACGTGGTGATTAAGTGCGAGAAGGTTAGCCCCGGTAAAGGTGAGCTTATATTTAACTACCCAGACTCATGGGCTGGTAAGAAGACGGGGTTTGAGATAGGTGATGAAGGTGTTAAGCTGGTTAATAATGTTTGAGTATGCACTCCTGCGGTCTGCATTCATATTTCTACCGGCAATGGTTGCTAATGCATTACCCGTAATCGTTAGTGGGGTCATACGTGAGAGACATCCCTTAGACTTCGGCTTGAAGTTTATTGATGGCAAAAGGTTGCTAGGTAAGAATAAATCTATTGAAGGATTCATCGCTGGAGTTGCCGGAGGCCTCCTTGTGGGG
>JALSOX010000028.1 GCA_026986255.1 Desulfurococcales archaeon | reverse complement strand
AGATGCTGGAGACCCTGCAGGCACGATGAAACGTGCGGCGGAGCTCATAGGTTGGGGGAGGAAGTTAGGAAAGCCTGATGAGCCTTGGAAGTTCCGCGGGGTAGGGATAGCGTCCTTCTGGAAAGGGCCTGTGCAACCACCTAATGCCGCGTCCTCAGCCATAGTTAAGGTTAATGAAGACGGTTCCGTTGATGTCCTAGTAGGCACCGGCGAGATGGGGCAAGGGACGATTACTGCGTTAGCGCAGATAGTTGCGGAGGAACTGGGGATTCCGGTGGAGAAGGTTAGGGTCGCCCCGATAAGGTCGACGGACTCAGTTGCCTACACGTGGCAGACTGTAGGGTCACGAGGACTGTTTTCGGAGGGTCAAGCATTAATGCGTGCGCTTGACGACCTTAAGAACCAGATGAAAGAGATCGCGGCCAGAGTATTTAACGTGTTTAAGGACGAGATTGAGATCAGGGATGGGAAGGCGTGCGTTAAGGGCAAACCATGGGAATGCATATCATTAGCTGAGATGGCGCTAGGTTACACGTTACCCAACGGCAACGCCATCCACGGCCCGCTAATAGGGCGCGGTTCCCACGTACCTTCCCAAACAACATACCTTGACCCAGAAACCGGGAAGGGTGAGCCGAAGCCCTTCATGACCTTCGGCACAAGCGCCGTGGAGGTTGAGGTAGATCTGCTGAACATGCGTGTCAGGGTGCTTAAGGCAGTCACAGTGCTCGACACACCAGTAATTAATCCGGGACTCGCTCTTGGACAGGCGTACGGAGGTGCTGTGATGGGCATAAGCATAGCGCTCAACGAGGAGCTGAAGCTCACTAAGGACGGTCGCCTACTGAACCCGAACTTCACGGACTACAAGGTAGCTAGGGCAGGCGATATCCCCATTGAGATGGTCGCGGAGTTCCTAGGCGTTGGGCAGAAGAACGCCCCCTACGGAGCCAAGGGAGTGGGTGAGTTAACAATGATTGCGTGGCCCGCAGCCATAGCTAACGCCATATACAACGCGATCGGTGTGAGGATCAAGAAGCTCCCGATAACGCCTGACAACCTACTGGAGGCCATTAAGGAGCAAAGACCTGAACTACTCAAAGAACTTGATAAGTACCTCCTAGGGGGTGAGTGAGGGATGAGAACCGTACTCGCTTTCCGCACAAACCTCCCAGTATTCACGTATCACAGGCCATCATCGCTTGCAGAGCTACTGGAACTCAAAGCTAAGTTAGGGAAGGATGCTGCAATACTTGCTGGCGGAACAGACCTGCTCGTCGACATGAAGATGGGTGTTAAGAGGCCTCCTCACGTGATAGACATCAAGGGCATTAAGGAACTACACGTACTTGAGTATAGGGATGGTTCAGGACTAATAATTGGCCCGACAGTAACGCTCAGAGAGCTCGAAACAAATGGCCTTCTAAAGGAGAAGTACCCCGTGCTATGGGACGCAGTACGTAAAATTGCTGACGTCGCCTTAAGGGAGCGGGCGACGCTTGCAGGCAACATCGCTAACGCGTCACCGGCCGCGGACTCAGCACCGGCATTGCTGGTCTACGACGCGAAAGTAGAGCTAACCTCAGTTAACGGGAGCAGGTTAGTGCCTCTAAGGGAGTTCTTCACAGGAGTTAAGAAGACCATAATGAAGGAAGACGAAGTCATAACGAAGATAATAGTTCCGGAACCTCCCGCAGGAGCTAAGGGAGAGTACTTCAAGGCCGTTAGGTCGGCCGAGGACCTAGCGTTAGTGGGCATAGCTGCACTCGTAGCTAACCCGAACAACCCCGCTGAGCGTGTGGTTAGGTTAGCCTATGCTTCGGTGGCACCAACACCGGTCTATGTGAAGGAAGTTGAGGAGCTATTCAAGAAGGACGAACCCCTTAACAAGCTAATCAAGAAGGCCGTGAACATCGTGCTGAGTAAGGTCAGCCCAATAAGTGACGTAAGGTCCACGAGGGAGTACAGACTTCACCTCGTGAAGTACGTGACGGCTTACTTACTTAGGAAGTTATTGGGGGTGAAGTAAGGATGGCCAAAACCATGACAATTAGGCTCAAGGTAAATGGCGTTGAGAAGGAGGTCACTGTTAAACCTAACGAGAGATTACTTGATGTCTTAAGGGAGAAGTTCTACATAAACAGCGTTAAGGCAGGGTGCTTGAGGGGGGAGTGCGGTATCTGCACCGTAATAATGAACGGGAACCTCGTTAAGTCATGCCTGGTCCTGGCCCCAGAGGCTGATGGTGCCGAGATCCTCACTGTGGAGGGTTTATCGAGGCCTGGTAAACCCTCGGTGGTGCAGAGGGCGTTCATAGAGAAATTCGGATTTCAGTGCGGGTTCTGTACCCCAGCATTCATAATGGCTGCGTACTGGATCGTTGAGAACAAGCCTGACGCCTCCGAGGAGGAGATCAAGGAAATACTTAACAGCGTGATCTGCAGGTGCACCGGTTACAAGCAGATAATAGAAGCCATAAAGTATGCCGTAGAGCTTAAGAAGCAGGCATGAGCTTTTTAATTCTCGTTAATGACATAATTAATTACTTAGTTATTTAGCTCCTCCACACATATCTCTTACTAATCACGTAATTCAGTATGAACCCTGCGATTATGCCCAGCAACTGCGCTAAGATCGAGTTGTGCACTATGAACTCGTACGTCCCTATTGAGACACCTACCTGTGTTAGGATGCCGACCGCGCTTGATCCATGGAACTTCACTAGGCGTGACACCCAACTACCCCTCCTCATGTCTTTAAAGGTCCAGAGGTCGTTTAGCGTGAAGTTATTCAGTACTGAGACCTCGATCGCTATGGGGGCAGCGATTACGTGCGGTATGCCTAGTAAATACCTCTCCACGTACAGGACAGCCAGGTTCACTATGGTTCCTATGCCGCCGACGATGGCGAACTTTAGGTATGGGGGGGAAAGGGTCAGCACGTGGATGACGTAGTTTATTATTTCCCTCATACCTAGCTTGGATTGACCCTTGAAGCGTTGGCCGAACTTAAACGGGACCTCACAGACGCTTTTATAGTGTCCCTTGACCAGGATCTCCAGCAGTATTTTGAATCCCTTAGGATCTAGCCCCTTGGAGCCCTCTAAGACTTCACGCTTAAATAGAAAGAAACCAGACATTGGATCCTTTACGTTCCGGCTTTGAGGTAGGAGTATGCGGGCTATTAGCGTTGCACCCTTAGATACCAATTTTCGTATTACCGACCATTCCCCCACTGATCCTCCCTTAACGTACCTAGACGCTATTACTATGTCGCACCCATTCATAGCAACCCTCACCAACTTCGGGATAACCTCCGGTGGGTGTTGAAGGTCAGCATCCATAACGACCACTAAGTCACCTTCAGCCACCTTGAACCCATCGAGAACTGCGGACGAGAGACCTAATTTGCCGGGTCTCCTCACTACCTTTATGGGGTATTTGGAACTGAGGCTCTCTGCAACGTCGGCTGTTCCGTCAGGTGAGTTATCATCGACTATTATTACCTCATACTTCAAACCCTCCTTTCTTAACGATGCGTCAATCCGCCTGACCAGTTCTTCAATATTTTCTCTTTCATTATAGGTGGGCACTATTATGCTTATCAGCCGCATCACCTCAACGCCATTGTCGGGCGTGTTAGCTACTCCCTACTGTAAGCACCGCATCCACTCTAAAACCTTCTTGCTCAATACGTAGAGTTCCCTTCTGGAAAACCACGGTATCCTTGACCTAGCTATTCTCAAGAAGGAAGCAGCTGTTCCCGCTGCGACCGCGTACTTAAGATTGTGGTTGTGCAGGTGTAAAGCAATGATGCTTGAGAAGACGTCCCCCGCACCTATGTCATCCCCGTACGCGTGGTCAAGCGCGTTAGCTATGCATAGGCGCCCGTCGGGGTACGCAACGTAGATAGGTCCCTTACCCATAGTCTGTACCGCTCGAGCCTTACCACCCTCGACACACCTAACGAGGGCCGGCCCCCTACACTCCGGCGGAAACTCTGAAATCTCGCCTCTTATCACGATGTCTTCGTTACGTAGTTTTCGAATTACCTCACGACTTAAGTTATAGTCGACCCACACCCGTCCCTCGCGGTCAAACATGCGTACTAGACCCTGAATGTCGACTATTACGTACGGTACATGCTTAGCTATTAGTACCACGTCGTTGACCGTGATTTCCTGCGCTACCGGTGAGATTAGCGCTGATTTGACACCGTCTAAGACCCCGTCATCGATAACCCTACTTATTAGGTCTGAGAAGGCTTTAACCTCACTACGTAATCTTAGATTCCTTTCGCCGCTTTCCCCGGGTAGCGTTATTTCGTATATGATATCGAATTCGGGGTTTGGCGTTATTATAACGTGTCGCCCTCGTTTACCGCATATTCTTCTTAAAAATGACGAATTCGTTAGGACTATTGCCTCAACATCAATGTGTGATAGGGCTGTTAATGCGTAGTAAGCTGAACCACCTATTCTTAACCTACCATTCACGTAATCCTTCGTTGTTCCGGCAACCAATAACACCTTCTCCTCCATCTTCTCACCCCCGGACTTTACGCATAACGGCCTCATAGAGGCGGAGGAGTAGCTTTTTACGATCCTCCATGAGGACCACGTCGCTATATCCTTGCGCAACTATGTTGTGTGCGAAGGGGGATGGCGCATCGTAACTTCTGAATATGGTGACCTTTACCTCTCCCTCCTCTATCCACCGGAGTACCTTCTCAGCGTCACTTACGTTCATATGGTCTTCCATCACCTCCCTGTATGCTTCCTCTAATAATGGGAACCCGGGGATTTTCTCTACGATACGTAAGAGAGTCTCGGAGTTGAGTTGCCTTCTGTTAATATTGGTTTCCACGCCCTTATAGTTTTTCAGTATCGCAAAGGATCTCTCCGCAACGTGCCTGAACCTTCTCTTAAGTATCTCGCTCCTTCGTAGTGCTTTCCTTAAGATTAGTCGTAAGTTAGAGCTCCGCACGCTACCTAATAGGTTCCTCACGTCGTTCTCGGTTACGTGCGCGTAGCTCGGGACAGTTAGCATGAAACCGTTGTCAGTCACCGTCACCCTTACGCTAGCTTCAACTATTCTACTCAGCACTGCGGCGTAAGCTCTAGATAGAGCAGCATTAACCCTTCTTCCGAAAAGGTAATGGAAAATTACGTCAGTGCCGTTTACCTGTGGATCCTCCCATATCTCGATCGCTAATTCCTTATTCGATGGCACTATTCCTCCAGTATATCTCATTTGTTCCCACACGTAACTTACTATCTGTGCTGCGGCATGCTTTGTTAACTTGTACTGTTTCGAGATAATATTTACTGCCTCCTCGTAGCCTAGCTTAGTTATTAGATCCCTTACGTATCCCCTGAACTTACCTACTTCTAAAGCTGAGTCGAAAGAGAGTGGGAGCATCTCGGAGAACCAGCTCGGTACTGTGGGTCTTTGATTATCGGCCCGCTTCACTATTATTTTCATTCCCTCTGACCTCACGTACTGGTACGTTCTCCCTCCAAGCACGAAAATATCGCCAGGCTCCAGGTACTCGACGAACCCCTCATCCAGGTTCCCGACGTACCTGCGACCGTCTAGAAGCACCTTTATTTTCGCTTCATCCGGTATCGCGCCTGAGTTCAAGTAATATATCATCCTGGCTGACCTCTTCCTGCCGAAAACACCTTCAAGTTCGTCAAACCATATCTTAGAGTAGACGGCGAGACCCGTGAATGAAGCTTCGTGCCTACCCGCAAGGAACCTTAATACACGCATGAATTCGTCGAAGGTTAAGTTTCTGAAGTTATATGACCTTCTTACGACCCGGTAAGCGTCCTTTACGTTCCATTTCTTCTCGAGCGACATGCCCACTATGTGTTGAGCTAGCATGTCGAGTGGTTTCTCAGGGATCCTTATTCTGTCTAGCTTCCTCTCCATTGCGAGCTTAGCTAGTACCGTGTCCTCTATTAGGTCGTCCCTGTCCACCGCTATTACGTAGCCCTTACTTACGTCGCTTACGTTATGCCCTGATCTCCCCACGCGTTGAATTAGTCGGGTAACGCTCTTAGGGCTACTGAGTAGCACGACAGCGTCTATGTAGCCTATGTCGATGCCTAGTTCTAGGCTTGATGAGCAGACCACTGCCTTCAGCTCGCCTCGCTTGAGCCTGTCCTCGACCTCAAGCCTGACGTCCCTGCTTAAGGAGCTGTGATGTGCTTCTATATCGTCTGCGTTGGCAACGCCCTCACTGCTCAGCACCTTCTTCAACTTGTAAACTACTCTCTCCGTGGCGCTCCGCGTGTTCGTGAATACTAACGTCGTTCTGTGTTTGCTAATTATCTTCTTGAGTAGGTCATATATGGCCTCATTTATTTCTGTGGCTGAGGCTCTCACGATGTCTATCTTAGGGCATAGTACCTTGACCCTCAAGGGCTTCACGAATCTCGCGTCAATAACCGTGCAGTCTCTAGGCTTCCCATCATCCCTGTAACCTACGAGGAACTGCGCGACGTCCTCGAGGGGTGATATGGTTGCGCTTAAACCTATCCTCTGTATCCCGCCCCCCACTAGCTCCTCAAGCCTTTCGAGGCTTAGGCTTAAGTGCGCGCCCCTCTTGCTGGATGCTAGTTCGTGGATCTCATCTACTACTACCCACCTAACGTTCCTGAGCTTCTCCCTGAACTTCGGCGCAGTTATTATTATTGCCAGTGACTCAGGCGTAGTTATGAGTACGTGGGGAGGGTGGCGCAACATCCTCTGCCGTTCGGAGGGCGTGGTGTCACTTGTTCTGACACTCACACTTATTTCAGGTAGCTCTACCCCTAACTCCTTTGCTTTCTCCCGAATCCCCAGTATCGGTGGTATTAGGTTCTTCCTCATATCGTTGTTCAGCGCTCTTAGGGGGGAGACGTAGAGAACGTATACCTTCTCCTCCAGTCTTCCCTGCTCACCCATCCTATATAGCTCATCGATTAGCGCAAGGAAAGCGGCGAGCGTCTTCCCTGTGCCGGTGGGTGATGATATTAGTACGTTCTCACCCTTCTTGATCCTAGGTATCGCCATCAGCTGTGCTGGTGTGAACTTACCGTACTTCTCCTTAAACCATTCGATGGTGTACTTAGCTAAGTACTTCTCCATCTTAACAGTCCCTGCTCTCCGGATCACCCGCAGCAACCGGCGTCACCCCCCAGCAACCGCCATTATGTTTTGAACCTAGAGCCCCAGAGCTACGTATGTTTTCCCTCCTGAACTTATCTCCGTTTCCGAGGCGTAACCCTATATAGTGTGAGAGTTA
>JALSOX010000027.1 GCA_026986255.1 Desulfurococcales archaeon | reverse complement strand
CGCCGACCTCCAGATCTTTCTCTATGCTGTACTCTAGGAATGCCTCCGAAGGTATTTTTATGATTATCAGCGCTATTTGCGCCGGGTCTAGTGCCTTAACGGTCAAGCCCTCCTGCGTGAACCTAAATAGAGCCTCATCGACGATGTTCCCTAATGCCTCTAAAACCGTTACTAATTGCTTAGCACTAGAATGCTCGAACTTGACGATATACTCCTCACTCATCTCAACAATCCCGAAGTAATGTTAATTAAGTTTCTAAAAACATTAGCGTGCACATGATGAGGACCACTCCGGAGCGGATTAAACACTTTAAAAAGCATGAAGAACCGTGTGAGGGCTGATGGTCTCCCTCAGTATGCTAAAGCTTATTTGAAAACCCCTAACAAATCTTAGGGAGTGGGAGGTTGTCTTCCTTAAGCGATATTGAGAAGGAAGCCAGGGAGATCGTAGAGAGGGCCAAGAAGGAGGCGGATGAGATATTACGTAAGGCTAGGGAGGAAGCAGAATCATTGAGAAGCGCAGAAATTGACGCACCACTGAGCGAGGATGAGATTAGGGAGATTGAGGGAGAGTTCCGCGTGAAACTCAAGAAGGCGCAGGAGGACTTCGAGAGGAGGAGGCGAGTAATGGAGGAGAGGTATAGTCGGTACAAGAATGAAATCGTTTCGAGGATTGTAGAGTTAGTTGCGGGGACTGCTCAAGGGAGCTAAAGATGATCGTATCCACGCCAGAGAAGGTAGTTTACGTAAGGATCCTTACTGAGAAGGAACTCGCTGGGAAATTACTGGAGGCCCTCCAGAGCGCCGGTTCCCTGCACCCCGAGCTACTTACGGAGGTCAGCGAAAAAGACCGTGAGGCCCTCTCTAGGGAGGCTGAGAGGCTACGTAAGCTAGAACGCATACTCAGTGAGTTTGACGCAATCATCCCTGAACAGATCCTTGTCAAGTTAGACGGTGAGATATCAGCAAGTAAGCTCCATGACTACCTCCTAAGCCTATCGAGTAAACTCTCGGAAGCTTTGCAACGAGCTAGGAGTATTAAGGCTAGAATCGAGCGAATCAGCGAGGAGATCTCTAAGTCTGAGGAGATCCTGCAGGTATTGTCAATATTGTCCGCGATTCCGAAATACGGCGATGCCCTCATCGATAACATATCCTTCAACGGAAATGTAGTGGCTGCGCGCACAATACTGCTGGAGAAGGATCTCGTTGACGAATTTCTCGCTGAGTTACCTGAAGACCTTAAACATCGAGTAGTGCTTGACGTAGTGACCTTAAAGGAGTATAGGAAGGCAGTAATCATAGTTGCCGGCCCAAGGGGTGATGTAGAAGCTGTTAATGAGATCTCCAAGAGTCTCGGGGGTAAGGTGATTGAGATACCTGAAGAGCGAGTCACTGTCTCAGAATTCCTGAGTAAATTAAAAGTGCGCATCAAGGATCTCCGCGCGGAGTTAGGCAAACTTAAGGACGAATTCAAGAAGCTTGTAAGCAAGGTCTCAAAGGACCTAGCCCTAGGTAAGGTGGTGGTCACAGCGTACAGGGATAGGCTACAAGTCCTTCTCTCCGCTTTAAAGGGGAGGTACCTAGTCGCTATTGAGGGATGGGTGCCTATCTCGAGCAGGAGGTGGTTGGAGGATTTCCTTTACTCCGGCTTGAAATACGTGTATGTTGTTGATTCCCCTCCGCCACCCGATAAGACACCACCGACGAAGCTTAGGAACCCACGCATATTTAAGCCCTATGAAATGATAACAAAGATTTACGGCGTCCCGAATTACAACGAGTACGACCCAACCCCAATAATTACGTACTCCCTCACCTTATTCTTCGGTTTAATGTTTGCTGATGTGATCTACGGCACCGCTATGTTCATCATAGTTAACTACCTCCTAGAGAAAACGGGGTTCATAGAGAACCCCTACTCTGAAGGGTATAGGTTATTCAAGAAGCTCTGCACGTACCTCTCACTATCGTCGATATTCTTCGGCTTACTCTCCAACAGCTTTGCCGGGTACTCAATAGTCCTCAATGACGGTAGGATAAGCTTTGTTGCATCCTCAGGATCAACATTACAGGCTTTACTGCCATTACTTAACCCTATGTTCTTTATAACCCTTGCATTAATTATTGGGCTAGTGCACGTTAACATAGCACATATTCTCTCCTTCATAAAGTATATTAAATTAAGAAATATGGGAGAGATAATCTCCAAGACGGGGTTCTTCATAAGCGAGGTATTCGGCATACCATATGTCCTGTATAAATTCCTTAACGTTAGTTTACCAGCGCCTTTGAACTCCTTCGCAAACTGCCTACTGTACGGCGCAGTCGCTGGGTTATCCCTACTAATTGCCGGTAAGCTAATAGCTTACAGGGGGCTGGGCTCATTATTCTGGCTCTTCGACCTAACAGGACTTCTCGGTGACATAATGTCGTACACGAGGCTTGCAGGAATAGGACTTGCTACTACATTACTAGCGCAGAATTTCAATGGTCTTTCCTTAGAACTCGGCGGTGCTGTTTCATCGGCAGTACCAATACATGCTTTAGGATTGGTCCTCGGCGTTATAGCAACATCCATCGTCATGGTACTAACCAACCTGCTGAATATAGCGTTCGGAATAATTGGTGCATTTGTTCATTCACTGAGACTATGCTTCGTGGAGTTCCTCCCCAAGTTCTATGAAGGAGATGGAAAGGAGTTCCAGCCCTTCACAATAAAGGTTGAGGGTGCCATTCCCATAGGTTCTGGTGGGATTCACAGCCCCTAATCCTGCTAGTGATTCTTCACCGCTTTTGCTTGACGTGATACTTAACTTCTCTTCAAGTGAGTACCCTCGATTGTTGTTATATGTTGCTATCACTACGTTAGGGATTTGAAAAATTTGTATAGTTCATCATGTGATATTCTTTATAAGTCCCCCTATTTTATAGTATCAAGGTGCGAGGCCGTGGATATTGTGAATTTCGTTGCGACATTAGGCATAGCCCTAGGTCTGGCAGGAGGTTTAGCAGGATCATCCATAGGGACAGCGAGAGCGGCGTCAGCTGGACTCACGGTGTTAGCTGAGGAGCCCGGGTACTTTAAGCAAGTGCTGATACTATCCGCATTACCCATGACTCAGACATTCTACGGTCTGATCTTCACCATGCTGGGTCTTACGTCAGTGCTTCCCTCAGTCAGAGAGTTAACCGCTCTTAAGGGCTGGGCTTTCCTAGGCATAGGAATAGCCGTATTTTGCGCTGAATTCGCATCCGCTTGGATGCAGGGCGTCGTGTGTATGTCGGGTATTATAGAGGTACCGAAGACGAAGGGAGGAATATGGGTGCATACAATGATACTTGCGTCCTACGTTGAGCTATTCGGGATCCTTGGGCTGGTGTTCGGATACTTACTCCTCACTATGGTAGCTGGCCTGCCCGTGTAGGCGATGCGTTATGAGCCTAGAGGAACTAAGAAAGAGGATTTTGGAGGAGGCACAAAGGGAGGCGGAGGAAATACTACGTAAGGCTAGGGAGGAGGCAGAGAGAATTGTTGCTGAGGCCAAGGAAGAATACTACAGGAAGCTAAGGAACGCTAGAAGGAAGGCACTACAGGAATTCATTGAGAGGAAGAACGCAGAGTACGTCAGCAAGTTAGTGGAATTTAACATTGAGCTCCTCAAACTCAAAAACAGAATACTTAATGAAATCCTCACAGAAGTGCAGAGAGAGCTGGCAGAGTTACCTGTATCCAAGCGTAAGGAATCCCTCAAGACTCTTCTTAAAGAGAGCCTTGAAAGCGGCATCTTCGCTGGTAGCGTTATAGTTAAAGTGGTTCCCAAGGACTCCAACGTGATTAAGGAGGTCGTTCAAGAGCGCTTTAAGGATGTTGTGACTGCTGTGGAATTACATGACCCGAGAATACTGGGTGGTGTGCTCGTTGAGAGCCTCGATAGGGAGCATGCCATCGATAATACTTACGCTACGCGGCTCGAAAAAGCAATGCCTGAAATTATGAACATACTTAATTCTAGAGTATTCCGGTCTGAAGGGTAATCCAGAAATGAGTTCAGGCAACCTAAGCTTTCTTGAGAAGGTCAAGGTTGAGTTCCAACATATCATAACTCCCGATTTACTGCGTTCATTAAGTGGGTCTAACCTAGCAAACATTGATGCCTTCCTAGAGTCCTTGAGCCCCTACCCAGCTATTGAATGCTTGAAAGTACGTACCGGCATTGATTTCCGGGAAGCGTCCCTTAAGGAGATTTTTGCCACACTTATGAAGTGCTGGCATGAGGATCTAGCAAACATTGCTGAGCTGACCAAGCCCGGAGAGAACGTCGTTCAATTCATTAAACTATTTATGAAAAAATATGAACTCCTGGAGTTACTTGAGGTGTTGCGGGAACTTTCGTTAAATCGAAGAATACTAACCCGCTTTCCCTTCATCGATGAGTGGTTACTAGAGAGACTTGCGATTGCTGAGAGTACGCAGCACCTGATATCTATATTTAGAGAGTATCGTTCGGTACCCGCGATGATTGTGGCTGACGCCCTTATGCTGAGCCCTGAAGGCCCTATTCACGAACTTAACGTTGATTCCCTACGCGATTCCGTAGTTGAGGAATACTGGCGCAGGATAGAGTCCGTAACCAGCAGTATTCAGCCTAAGGTGAAGTTCAATAAGTGCTTGAGGGATCTCAAGCTAATTGACATACTCGAGTTAAGGGTTAGGGAGGCATTTCTTGAAGGTAAGGAAGCCTATGCAAATCTTCCGAAGCTACCTTCCAGGATTTCCGAGGTTATTGAAGGTAGCGATCCTTTAGAGGCTGATTTCATCATCGCTACGCTGAGGTATGCTATGTGTGTTGATGAGATGGCGTTCAGTCCCCTCTCACACGATGTGACTATCGCATACATGGTTGCGAAGGAGTATGAGGCGCTCCTCCTCTCATCACTTATTAAGTCGCAGGTTCTTGGTTTAGGCAAATATTTCCTCGATGAAGTACTTAGTAGGTGGTTGAACGCCCATGGCAAAGTTACCGGTAAGTAAGGGTAGCATATGCGTTGTTGGGGATGAGTACTTCACGCTTGGCTTCACGCTAGGAGGGGCTAGTGAGAGGTACGTAGTCAGTGTTGATGCTCCTGAGGATGTTGTGCTTAAGGCACTGAATACCGTGGTTAATGACTTATCAAAGAAGGGTGCAATACTAGTGATTGTGCAGGATAAGCTTAAACAGTACTTCGAGAGAGTGAGGCAATCGTTAGGCAAGACTGTTGTTGTTTACGTTCCTGACATCACGTCTGCCCCTAAGGCGGAGGTTAAGGAGTATTACTCCTCCTTAATAAGACGTTATTTAGGTATAGCTTTGGAACTCGGGTGATACCTTTGGTCGTGGGTAGAATAAGGCGTATCTCAGGCCCGCTTGTCGTGGCCGAAGGTATGAGTGGATCCATGGTCTACGAGGTAGTGTATGTTGGTGAGGAACGCCTCATAGGTGAGATCATAGGCTTACATGGTGACCATGCCTACATTCAGGTTTACGAAGACACTTCAGGTCTTGAGGTTGGTGAACCCGTGGAGGGCTCGGGAAGTCTTTTATTCGCTGAGTTGGGGCCCGGAATCGTTGGTAAGGTCTTCGACGGGCTCCAGCGCCCCCTCTCAGTTATTGGGAGCCTCATAGGTCCCTTCGTGAAGAGGGGTGTGAAGGTTCCGGCGCTCCCACGCGACGTTAAGTGGCACTTCACTAGGAACAGCAAATTGAAGCCCGGCGACAAAGTAGGGCCTGGAACAATTCTTGGGGTAGTCAAGGAGACTCAACTCATTGATCACTACATAATGGTTCCACCAGACATCCACGGGAAGTTAAAGGAAATTGTTGGTGATGGGGACTACACAATAACCGACCCCATAGCGGTGGTTGAAGTGGATGGGAAGGAGATTGAGTTAACCATGCTTCAGAGATGGCCTGTAAGGAAACCGAGGCCATACGTGAGGAGGCTTGAACCCACGGAGCCCTTAATCACAGGGCAGCGAGTGCTTGACATGATGTTCCCGATAGCTAGGGGTGGTAAGGCAGCCGTGCCCGGAGGCTTCGGTAGCGGTAAGACCGTACTCCTCCAGACGCTTACCAAGTGGGCACGCACTAGGCTGAACATCTACGTAGGGTGCGGTGAGCGTGGTAATGAAATGGCGGATGCTCTCCACAGCTTCCTTAAGCTCAAGGACCCGGCCTCAGGAAGGCCCTTAGCCGAGAAGGCCGTGTTCATTGCTAATACTTCAAACATGCCTGTAGCGGCCAGAGAGACAAGCGTGTTCTTAGGAGTCACTATAGGGGAGTACTTCCGTGACATGGGGTACGACGTGCTCTTAGTTGCTGACTCAACCTCCAGGTGGGCTGAGGCGATGAGGGAGATCTCTGCAAGGCTTGAGGAGATGCCTGGCGAGGAGGGCTTTCCCGCATACTTAGGGTCGAGGCTCGCCGAGTTCTACGAGCGGGCGGGAAGGGTGAAGTGCCTGGGCGAGGGTGACCGCGTGGGGTCGCTGACCATAGTTGGTGCGGTATCGCCTCCTGGCGCCGACTTCAGTGAGCCAGTCACACAGAACACCCTAAGGTATATTGGTACGTTAATAGCGCTTGACGTATCGCTGGCTAACCGCAGACACTTCCCCGCGGTGAGCTGGTTACTTAGCTACTCACTCTACGTGGAGACCGTCGAGCGTTGGTGGAGGGAGTTATTCCCCCAGTGGAGGAGGCTTAGGGACGAGGCATTAAACATCCTTCAGCGTGAAGCTGAACTCATGGAGATCGTTAGGTTAGTTGGACCCGATGCACTACCCGACAATGATAAGTTACTGCTCGACGCGGCCAGGATGATTAGGGAGGATTTCCTACAGCAAAACGCTTTCCATCCAATAGACAGCTATTGCCCACCGGAGAAGACCGTGCTGATGATGGATGTCATACTCACGTTCTACCACGAGGCGCTAAGAGCATTAAATAACGGTGCACCACTCGAGAAGATTAGGGCGCTACCAGTAAGGGTTAAGATAGCCCGTATGAAGGAGGTACCCTATGATAAGTTCAAGGACACACACGACGCGCTAATCACGGAGATCAAAGACAGCATTAAGGAGTTACTTAAGGAGGTGGGTGGGGGGTGACGGAGCTCTACGTGAAGGAAGTTAGGAAGGCACTAAGCGCTAAGGGGTCATTGCTCTTCGTTAAACCCGTTCCCGGGATCAAGTACAACGAAGTAGCCGAAGTAATTCTAGAGTCAGGTGAGACGAGGTTCGGGCAAGTAATAGACGTGTCACGAGACGTTGCAGTCCTCCAGGTCTTCGGCGGAGTTAGCGAAGTTAACCTGAAGAACGCCCACGTAAGGTTTAAGGGTGAAGTCCTCAGGATACCTGTATCTCTGGACATGCTTGGACGTATCTTCGATGGCCTAGCAAGACCCATTGACGGAGCCCCCCCAATAGTTCCGGAGGATTGGCTAGACATAAATGGTGCCCCTATAAACCCTGCGGTTAGGGAACCGCCCTCCGAATTCATTGAAACTGGCATCTCAGCCATCGACGGCCTATTCTCAGTGGTTAGAGGGCAGAAGCTCCCCATATTCAGCGGGGCCGGCTTACCCCATAACAGGATAGCTGCGCAGATAGTGCGTCAAGCAAGGGTTAAAGGTAAGGGGGAGCGCTTCGCCGTAGTGTTCGCCGCAATAGGCGTAACTTACGAGGAAGCGTACTTCTTTATAGAGAACTTAAGGAAGACGGGGAACATCGAGAACATCGTCGCGTTCATCAACACTGCGGCCTCACCCGTGATCGAAAGAATCGTCATTCCTAGAGTGGCCTTAACCACGGCCGAGTTCCTCGCATGGCGTCACGGCATGCATGTCCTAGTAGTGATGACTGACATGACTAACTACTGTGAAGCGCTACGCGAATTAAGCGCTGCTAGAGAGGAGATACCTGGAAGGAGAGGGTACCCGGGCTACATGTACACGGACCTCGCAACGATCTATGAAAGGGCCGGAAAGATTAAAGGGATGAAAGGCTCGGTGACGCAGATGCCCATACTTACGATGCCTAACGACGACATAACACACCCCATACCCGACCTAACGGGCTACATAACTGAGGGGCAGATAGTGCTCTCAAGGGACCTACACAGGAAGGGCGTTTACCCACCAGTAGACGCGCTCCTCTCACTCTCCAGGCTCATGAAAGACGGCGTGGGCCCCGGCAAGACTAGGGAAGACCACTACCAAGTATTCATGCAGTTAATAGCGGCCTACACGGAGGGCCAGTATCTGAGGGAGCTCTCCGCAATAATAGGTGTTGAGTCACTAAGCGAGCGCGATAAAAGATACCTTGAGTACGCAGAACTATTTGAGAGGAAATTCATAAATCAGGGTGAGTTCGAGCGCAGAACTATTGAGGAGACCCTAGATATCGGTTGGGAACTCCTATCAATGCTACCGGAGGAGGATCTGAAGCTAATCAGCGTTGAGAACATTAGGAAGTATCACCCCAAGTACCGTAGGGTGCTGAAGGGCGGTGAGGCAAGTGTCACAGCAGACGTTAAGGGTAACTAGGCCAACGAAGATAGAGTTAATCAGGTTAAAGAAGCGTGTTAAGGTAGCTAAGAGATTGCATAAGGTGCTGAAGGACCGCCTCATAATACTGACACAGGAACTCATAATGCTGATAAGGGACGCTGTTGAGCTACGTCAGAGGATCTGCGATAAGGTGCAGGAATGCGAGTCACTCCTCATTAAATCAACACCATTCATAGACCCGTCCTTAACGGAATCCTACGCCCGCACCAGGTATGGTAGGGTTGAGGGCGTAGTAGGGTCACGCGTAGTTGCCGGCGTCCGCGTACCGCTAATCGAGGTTAGGAGGGAAGGTAAGCCTAGAGAGAGTCCAGAGTACCCTATACTGCTGACGCTCGCTAGTAGGTGCTTCGAGGAATTACTGGATCTCACAGCTAGGCTGGGTGAGGTGGAGTCCTCCATAACTAGGTTGGGGGCTGAGGTAGCGCGTGTTAAGAGAAGGGTTAACGCATTGGAGAACGTCCTAATACCTAGGATGGAGAACACCATAAAGTTCCTGGAATTTAAGTTTGAGGAGAGGGAACGTGAGGATAAGACTAGGATGAAGAAGGTGAAGCAAATACTCGCGCGAAAGGAGGGGACGGTCTCTGCCTCCGCTTAATGGTGAAGGGTTCGGAAGCGATACTACCGACAAGGTTTTGGAGCGCTTACTGCGTGACGAGCTAAAGGCCGTTAACTACATGCTTCCAAAGAGGAGAAAGAATCTTAGGGAGCTTCTCAACGAGGAATACCCTCACGTCCTACTGCGTGACGGCAGTGCCCACATGTTCAGGCACTCCGAACTCCGGAAGGCCTGCGAGATCCTAGGGAATGAGCTCTGCGGGAACCTCCTCCTACCAATAATCCTCAAGATGAGGGCTGAGCTGAAGGAGATGGTTGCTGAGGTCGAGGATCCTGTCGCCATAAAGCTGATTTGCAGGATCCTCAACATTGACGAACCTGAGAGCCCTCCCCTACGACTATATCCAATACACCTAAGGATCCTCAGGCGGGAGATAGGCACGCTACTCATGTACGCCATTAGCTTCAGACGAACGCCGGGGGAAGAACCCTAACGTGTCATGCTACCTAGTAGCGGTGTTAGGGTCGGTGGTCTAATTAAGGAGGTAGGTGGGGCTCCGGCCGGGACTTGAACCCGGGACCTCGGGGTCCACAGCCCCGCGCGCTACCGATCTGCGCTACCGGAGCCACGTGACCCATTAATTTGTGAGGTGTAACGGGTTAAAATTGGTTTCTGCCTAGGCGCTTATAAGGTCGCTTAGTTCTTCATCATAGGGATGGATGCCTTGGGGATCCGGGAAGTAGGTGTTGAGGTGTTCGTGCCTGACGTGAGCGTGATTACTGACGGGACTCTACGTAGGTTAGTGATTGATGGGAAGCTTCGAGGGAGGCTTGTAATACTTAAGGAGGTAGTGGATTCGTTTGAGGAGCAAGCTAAGGAGGGGCGAGCTGTTGGTCTCATAGGTCTTGAGGAGCTTAGGCTGGTTAGGGCAGCGTGTGAGAGTAAGGGCATTGAGCTCGACGTTGTTGAGGCGTCTGGAAGGAGGAAGTACTCAACGCTTGACTCCCTGACACGTAGCTATTGTTTGGACTCGGGTGCGACACTCATAACTTCATCGAAGACCCAGCAGTTAGCTGCTGAGTCCCTAGGCATTAAGGTGCTTTACGTTCCACCGCCTAGGGCACGCTTAACGCTACTTGAGAGGTTCTTCGATGATTCAACAATGTCAGTGCACTTGAAGGAGGGGGCACCCCCGTACGCTAAGAAGGGGTACCCCGGTCACTGGTCCTTAGTTCAGTTAGGTGAGTCGCCCCTCAGTCGGGAGGAGGTAGAGGCCATAGCTGACGAGATCATAGAGGCTGCCAGAACGACTTCCGAGGCTGTCGTAGAGGTTGAGAGAATGGGCTCAACGATCGTCCAGCTCGGTGACTACAGAATAGTAATTACTAGGCCACCAATGAGTGACGGGTGGGAAATCACCGCGGTACGTCCACTAGCCAAGCCTAGGCTTGAGGACTACAACCTGCCTTCCAAGCTGGTGCGGAGGCTGGAGGAACGCGCCGAAGGCATATTAATAGCTGGCGCGCCGGGGATGGGTAAGACCACCTTCGCGCAGGCGCTCGCCGAGTACTACATGCGTAAGAGGAAGGTTGTGAAGACCATTGAATCACCACGTGACATGAGGTTGCCCCCAGACGTAACTCAGTACTCTAAAGTGTATGCGTCGCCTGACGAGCTACATGACATACTCCTCCTCTCTAGGCCAGACTACACGGTGTTTGACGAGATGAGAACCGATGACGACTTCAGACTCTACGTTGATTTAAGGTTAGCCGGCATAGGCATGATTGGCGTAGTACACGCAACTACGCCCATAGACGCGGTTCAAAGGTTCCTGCGTAGAGTCGACTTAGGCATGATACCGTCCATAATCGACACCGTCATATTTATCGAGGAGGGTGAGGTGCGGAAGGTGTATGAGTTAAACATGACTGTGAAGCTACCCACAGGCTTAAGGGAGGCTGAGTTAGCGAGACCCGTGGTGGAGGTGAAGGACTTCCTCACAGGTCAGCTAGAGTACGAGATATACACCTTCGGCGAGCAGACGATAGTGGTTCCTGTCAGAGGGCTTGGGGTCGCCGGGTTGGAGAGCAGGTTACGCAGAATACTCCACAACATCGTGCCGACAGCCGAGATACGTGTAGAGGGCAGTAACGTCACAATACTCGTTCCCAGGGAGGATCTCAGGTCACTCAAGAGACTGAGGAGGAAATTAAGGAAGATTGAGAGTGAGTACGGCATAACAATATCGCTGAAGTTAATATAGAGTGAAGCCTAATCGAGGTAGTCCCTGCGATGCTCCACGAAGCTCGAGGGTATGTGAGGACCCTAACCTACCTATCCAGCGATAGCCTAGATGTGCCGCCGCGATCTAAAGCAGCAATACGTGAGAAGAGGGTGGTAAGGGTGAATGTTGGGGGCAGGAGCTTCACCCTCTTTAAGGGTAGGGATCGCGATTACTTCATCGTGAGGAGGTACTTCTGCACGTGTAAGGACTTCGAGTTCAACGTCGTGTTACGCCGGAAGAGGCCCGCCTGCTATCACCTCGTGGCAACCGAAGTTGCTGAGAGGGAAGGTACCGTTAGAGAGCTTCGATTGAGTGCTGATGAATTCTACGATATAATATATGAGCTCATCCTCGACGGCAAATCCAACACTTTACGTAAGTTACTCCTCAAGTAGCGCTAACTTAATTACGGGCCCACGTATCCCCTAACACGGTGATTTGATGGGTAGGCGCAGAAGGAAACGCTATAAGAAGATAGGTCAGCAGAGACGCCGACTACCTAAGGTGTTTCAATGCCCCGCCTGCGGACTGCCTAACCTAGTTATCGACGTTGATGAATACACCGTTAACGAGGAGGATGAGACCTTAACTAGGAAAAGGGCCGTAATTAAGTGCCTCAACCCCTCATGCGGGCTACGCGCAACCATGGAGGACATACCCCCAATACTTGACGCTGTGGACATTTACTCGAAGTTCCTGGATAAGTTCACCTCCGGCGAGATTGAGGTGACTTATGAGACTCCCGAGGAGGAAAGCGTTGAGGGAGGCACGGAGTAACTGGTCATCAGTGCATGACTACATCATCAACAAGATAGCTGAGGAAGGCACGCTACACTTCACGCTAATAGATCCTGACAAGGCTTACGGGGAAGCGTTAAAGAACTTGCGTAAGCTGGGTAAGTCCATGGTCGAGGCAGGAACGGACGCGTTCCTCATCGGCGGATCCGTAGGGGTCTCAGAAAGATTCGTAGATGCCGTGGTTCAGGAACTTAAGGGCTTGGGGGTCCCGATCATACTGTTCCCGGGGAACATCACCGGCATATCCAAGCTCGCTGACGCCATACTATTCCTCTCACTCCTAAACTCAGACGACCCATACTTCATCGTAGGCGCGCAGGTACTCGGAGCACCAATAATAGAAAGATACGGACTAGAAGCCCTACCCACAGCCTACATAATAGTCGGGTACGGTGGCGCGGCAGGGTACGTTGGGAGAGCGAGGCCAATACCCTACGACAGACCCGAAATAGGGGCAGCATACGTACTAGCAGCCAGGATGATGGGGATGAAATACGCATACCTCGAAGCAGGATCAGGAGCACCGGAACCGATACCGCCAGCCTTCATAAGACACGCAGCCAAAGTAAAGAAGAACCTAACACTCATAGTCGGAGGAGGGATAAGGTCACCCGAGAAAGCCAAAGCCGCCGCGAAAGCAGGCGCGGACATAATAGTGACCGGAACAATAGTGGAGAAAGACCCTGAAAAATGCGTGGAAATCATAAAATCAATAAAGAGAAAATAACTAGAACTTATAAGCCCCACCCCAAACAAAAATCATGGCGCGGCGGTCGTCTAGCCTGGTCTAGGACGCCGGCCCCCCAAGCCGGAGATCCCGGGTTCAAATCCCGGCCGCCGCACCACTCCTACATCAACTGATGTTCTACATTCATATCAGCTCATGTACCTCCTTGCATATCGGGAGAGCACCTTTCATATCACCATTTTCCACCTTTCATATCAGCATAAATATTCGATTCTGATACTACTCTACTGAGGTCAGGAGTTCAATAGAACTATCGAGGAACTCCAATATATGCTCGTGCTGACTAACCGACGTGATATACCATACTATTTTAAACGATGTAATTAGAGTGGATACAGGTTTGATGCAATATGTTGGTCGAGATCAAGAAATTGATAGATAACTACGTGGAGTGTTGGATGAAGGGTGAAAGCAGGATTAAAGCAGATAGTAAGAGTAATTATGTGGCTATCAATACCACTTCTTGCGAGTCAAAGTACCTAATAGTTCAACATTATAATATTCATGATATTCCGCTTGAGATATTGAGGGAGTTACCTGTACTACTTGTAAAAACACATAAGGCTCAGAATGTTAATCATGACCACAAGTATTTATGGGCTTGGACTATACAATTGGTTAATGAACTAAAAGATGAACTTGCGTTCTTGAAACGGGATGTGGAGCTTCTTAATCAAATGAACCTTGTATTTCGTGTAAACCTCCTACCCATTGCTCAAATCACGTCTATTTTTCCTGAACTTAGTGATGTTTTTGCAAAGGATTTCATAGTATCTGCTCACTTAGCCTTCCCACTCCTAGAGAGGATGTTGAAGACTATGTGTGAGGATCATGTAGATGTGGATGGCACTGTTCGTAAGCAGTTCGAGGTTCCGCTAGGAAATAGAGTTATAAAATATGGAAAGGATCGTAAGAGAATAAATCGTGTTGGCCACTTACTTTACTTATTCTACAAGGAGTATGCTTCGACAGATCTTAGGAAGAATTTGGAGAAGTTCTGTAATTTGTGTAGAGGAGTGTATGGAGTTGATAAGGGTGCATATATGTTCAAGTTCATTGATGAATGGAGAAACATCCTCATACATGGAGAGAGATTCTGGCCTACAATGAATGCAACTATAATAAACTTGGTCACACTTATACTCCTACATGAAGTACCTTATGATAAGTACTTTAAGGCTAGAGAGCGCATACTGAGAAGCATAGAGTTCTGGAACAGTGAGGGTATAAGAACACCTTGGATATTCTATCCACCAAAGCTCTAATAGTCTACGTAATAAGAAGCTTAGCTATTTGTTGCTAATCTTTATTTTAAGATTCCTTAAGGATACTAGTTAAGAGGTCTTAAGTCTCCGAAGCTTATGAACACTTAGGAGGGCGGAAAGGTATTAGCAGGGTTCTCGTATCTAGAGAGCGCTAGTATTAATATCTAGGTTTACATATAGTTTCTTGGATGTGATTGTGATGAAGAATGTTGTTAAGAGGAGGATACCAGTAACTGCCATCAGTACTGATGAAGTAGCTGGGCTACTACGTAAGCTTAATCTATACGACGATGTTGTTAGTGGTAAGGCTAAGTGCTTCATCTGTGGGAGAAAGATAACTTTGGATAACATAGGTGGGATCCTCATGGTTGATGGGAAACCCGTTCTAGTATGTGATAAACCTAGCTGTATAGTTAGAGTAGCACTCTTGTCCAAGGAGAAACAGCAAGTAGCTGTAGCTAGTAGGTAGGGGTTTAGACCCCTAGAGAGGAGCCGTAGAGAATGACTGAAGCTGTTAGCCAACTGATAGAGCTTTGGAGAAACATATGGAGTTTCCTTGGACCAATCTCTTTCATTCTTCTAGTAATCCTATTTCTCTACATACAGAAACCCGAGAGGTTTGAAAGAATAGCTATTCACATATCTTGGACATTGTCGTGGGCTAGTAAACGGTTTGAGAAGAGCGCTATAAGCAGGGAGGTTAGACATCTAATAGAGAGCGGCTTCACCAAGAACTTCGCTGTTGAGGAGGTTCCAGAGATAGTTGTTGAGTGGGGTGATGAAGATAGAGCAGTTATGAATCTAAAAGCGGGTAGACTCGTTATAGTATTGAAGAGTGGTAGGAGGAATCGATACGAGAACATCGCTAGAGCGCTGGTAACAGCGATACCGGATCTATTAGCACCAGAGATGAAAGCGGTGTACGATAGCAAGCTCCTCAACTGTTTATCAGCTCACGTAGCTAGGAGTATCGCTAAGGAGTATCAGCCCATTGTCACGGCCATCAACGAAGTCATAGACACATTAACAGAAAGCGACGAGAACCTCCGCAAACTTACATCGATGATCGTCGAGATAGACGATAGATCACTACTCTCCAGAATCCTAATACCGGAGATGGTCGAGGTGGCTAAGCTACGGTACCCACACCGAGATCCATCAATAGACAATGAAGTTCTTGAACTAATCAAAATGCTGTATAAGCTTGCTAGAGGCGAAGAAATTGAGGAACCAGTTATATACGGTAAGTACATAAGGATAGCATTTGTTCTAGTAGCACGCCCCGAGAAGATCGAGGCTATGCTAGAACCTCATATATGCTACGTAAAACATGTGTTGGAGAAGTACCGCGGTATCAGAAACATCTACATCCTTGCAGCAGGGAAGAACGTAGTAGCTGCAAGAGCCTTAAGGATACTCCTAGAAAACGAGCTTAAAGCAATGAATATAAAGCCCATTACAGTAGAGCATGTGTATGAAGGTAGGTATAGAGATACTCCTAGAATGAAACTTTACGTAGGCAGAATAAGGATAGAGTGAGCACTAGTAGATTAGGATAGGTACCATAACCTTTCATATCAGACATTAGGTAATAGCCTCTATAACTATCCTCGTTGACTATCACCTCAGAAGACCTTTCATATCAAGCGATATGAATACATGCATATCTTTCTGATCCCCCAAGCCGGAGATCCCGGGTTCAAATCCCGGCCGCCGCACCAAGAAGTTTCATGAAGCCTTCTTTGCAAGCACAAAAGAACTTGTACCGGAGACTTTGAAGAACACTGGCTAATTCCTCGATCATCGAGATTACGTCTATAAAAACCTTTAGCAGTTTTATGACGCTAAATGTCATTAAAGATTAACATCCAAAAAAAGCTTATGCCTGATAATTATTGCAACGGGAAGTCCTCTAACCTAGCTTCCCCCTGAGAGTAATGCTTATCAGCTTAAATAAATGTAAGGTTAGGTTACTACATCATGGCGGACTTAGAGTAACGTACCAAACATGCTCGTGGCCATGTATTTCTTTTAGACTCCACCAGCAGTAGAATAGGAAGCACTCTTTCACATCCTCATAGTACGTAGCGCCTACATGATTCTCCACTTTAATGGCGGTAGAAGATGTCGCCACATACATGGCCGCTGACCCAGCTTTCCATGCACTATCGTACACGATGCTACAGGGCTTGTAGACCCACAATGTCTTCGGGTACGTACCCTTAGGCTCCACGGAAAGACTGTAGAAATTCCCGCTAACCGTGTACGATATACCTATGTTCACGGTAGGACCATCTGGACTCATACTTGCAGATGCGCTTACGCCGCCGCTCCACGAATTAACACAGCCAAGGGGATTACCGGGATTAATATCATACACTGAAAGAGAACCGCTTAAGTCTTTGAAGGTAGCCTTAAAATCATGCACATACCATTTCTCATCATTACTGCTTGGTGCTGCATCTGGAATGATTCTTACGTAAACTGCCCAGTAATATCTTGGACTACCAGAGACGTATCCCTTCGCATAATACCATTCGACAGTATGGCTCAGTACGTTACCGTCACCGTAAACGTGCGTCCTGACCCACTGCTGGTAGAGCTCCATATTCCTAATTCCTAACACTAACCTCTGCGTATGCAACTTGTTGAGGAGCAATCATTAATAAGATGAGGAGCAATAATAATAGGCAAAGCACCCATAACTACATGGCTCCTCATCTGCTCTAACACCCCTCTCTACCCAACGCCTCCCAGAGGCTCTTTATAAACCACTTTTGTACATAAACAGAACTAATTCTAATGTCATTATCACTGCTTAGAACGTAGATTACGGGGGCATCATGTCTTTTGCCAACAAGCCTAATTATGAACACATATATCTTCTCACCTGACGAACACGTCCTTATTATGCCCTTATTACCAGGCTTTACGACAGTCGTACATGCTCTTTCATTTAGACCGCTCACAACATTCTTTAGTACTACCTGGTTTTTTATTATCTTACTTAAGTATTCCGCTAAGTGCCTAGGATCCGTACCTGCCTTCGATACGAACGCTATGGTCTTCCCACTATTAAGAAGACTTTTACCCAATTTTACGATAACATCCTTCTCTTTAACGCTGTAGCTACTATCAAGCCCTACTATAAGGGCATCTACATGACTTAGGGAGATAGTGTCCCAGCTCCTTGGATGCGATGATATGTTAAACCCATTGAGCCTTAACGCGGACACTAGGTTATTGCTAAGACCAACCACAAGCACCTTAAAATGAGTAAGTGCCGCATCATGATAGCCGGAGTCTTTCAACTTATCTGGTGGCGCCGTATAGCTTATGTTGGTTTTACTCGCTGTAAACATAGATACCAAAAGTAAAGGCGTGAGCACGAATACTAATGCGAGTACTACCACTTTCCGCATAGAATCCCCGTTTCTCATAATTGGTATAAATGTATATATATTGACTCCCTAAATATCAGAGTAGTATCTGATTCCGGTGATGACTTAGGGCTAAAAGGAACATCTGATGAGGCTTTCCACCTCCCTAAACCAGAGGTTCCGAGTTCAGATCCCCGATAGTTAAGATAGTGCTGTACAATCCTATAGGCGATAAAAACGTTGAGGTAGAACCGTAATTGATTCAGGTTTTCAGGGAGGAGCGCTACTGCTTTAAACATGCGTTAGCCTAGGACTTCACTTGCTTGGAAGGACTAAGTTTGAAGGACTAAAGAGTGATTTAGTCAAACAGCTACTGGCAATATGCGTGGTAAACTTCCAATCATTTGAGTGCCGCATCAATTTCGAAGATTTATTGTGTTTTAAGTTGAATGACGTTATGTCCTTGAGGGGATGCGCTACAGCGCCTTAATGTGAGGTTAGGGTCGCGAAGATATTTTGTGTGCTCCATGATGTTTTGTTATGGTTTTATTAGCATAACGACTATTGTTGTGAGCATTATCGCTAGTGCGAGTGCTGCTAGTGTGAATGTTTTTAGGTCGTGCTTGATTGCATGTATGGCGGCTATCGCTGTTAGTGACGTTATGGGTGTTGCTATTATTATTCCTAGTCCGTAATATGTTAGTGGTTTGAGTGTGGGTTTTATTGTTGTTAGTACTTCCCCTAGTATCGCTATTATTAGTCCAGTGATTGTGCCGTATCTTAGGATTAGTGATGGTGTTTCGTACTTCATGGTTCCCCGCCTATTATGGGGTTATCGATGTGAGTAGTCTTAGTGATGCGTACAGTAGTACCGCGCCGAACACTATCCTCACGTATTTTGGCTTTGTTTTCTTTAGGCACTTCGCACCGAGGATGGCGCCGGGTATTATGCCTACGGAGAGCAACGTCGCTGTTAGGGGATCCGTGAGGTTCTTCGTTAGGTAGACTATCTCTCCACTAGCTGCTGTGAGGCCAACCATGAAGGAGCTTGTCGCCACTGCCGTCTTTATTGGGAGCTTCATAATGTATGTCATTATGGGTACCTTAATCACGCCCCCACCTATCCCGAAGACTCCGGAGGCTAGTCCCGCCATGAATGAGAGGGTAGAACCCACCGCTTTGCGGAGAGCCGTTACGCTCCCGGGAACCTCTACGCCTCCCTTTCTTTCGTGAAGCGCCTTCCATATAGTCTCAGCTGATATATACAGGAATAGGGCCCCAAGGGCTATCTTAAGGACATTTGCTGGTAGCGTTAGTGTTATGTAAGCACCTGTTATCGCCCCCAACGCCGTGAGGGGTTCCAGCAGTAGCGCCGTGCCCATGTCCACTAGTCCGCGTCTAAGGTACTCGCTGGAGGCTGAGGATGACGTGACAACTATACACATAAGGCTGGTCGCTATCGCGACTTTAACGTTGTAACCGAGGGCTAGGACAAGGAACGGTACTAGTAAGCTCCCCCCACCTATCCCAGCAATGGCTGAGATAAACCCTATTCCGAACGCGCCGATCACTATTAGTACCGGTATCATTTCATGCGCCTTACTCCTACTATTGATGACCTGCCTTAATATCCTAATTAAGTGGTGCTGGCGACGTTCCCTACAACATCATGCGTGATTCCCGGCTCACACAGCACTTGGCGGAACCTTGAATATGTACATCCTCCCCTCCACTTTAGGTAAGCTCATTATGTGTTCCAGTGCTTCCTTACCGTTTAGTACCCTATCCTGGAGGTCTGCTCTGACCCCCGTCAATACTCCCTTCTCTATGAGGAATTTCATGTTGATCTTCCCGTCCGAGGACCTGATGTTTATGTACAGCACGTCTTCTTTGAGGTCACTATACTTCCTGCTGACCTGATTCAGTACTTCCTCACCGCTTAGGCTGACCTTTGTAGTGTCGATTAGCTCGGATTTAAGCAGGATCATACCTAGTACCAACTCGTCGCCCAGCTTGTCAGGATTCGCTATAATATTAACCCGTGTTGGTACTTTAGCAGGCTTAGGTGCCGGTACCTCCTCCCTCTCCTCCACTTTCTTTGGGGCTTCCTCGTACCCGCGTATCTCCTCAGGCCGTGGTTTGACTTCACGTTCGGCTGGTTGTGGGGGCTGCTTGGGCTGAGGTGCTGGCGCTTTAACTTCGGGCTTCTTAACCCCCTCAACTTTTTCCCTGGGTTTCTCTAGGATCTTCTTTCTTTCCTTATATACCTCAGCAATCATTGGTAACTGAAACATTACCTTATTTTTAGTATCATCGATGAACGCAGCTATTCCTGGGGCAAGTATTCGTTCCCTGAAGAATCCTGCCTTAACCGTGACTTTCCCGCTTATTATTGTTCCCGCACCACGCCTCTCAACGTTTATCACTATTGTGAGCGTTATGGGGCCTGTTCCCTCGATTACTATTCGGTTCCTCTCCCTCCTTAGCCGTAGCCTTAACCTGTAAGTGGAGCCGGAGATCCTGAGCGTAACGTAGGCTTCATTATCGCTGATCAATTCCATTGACTCGTAAATAGACCACATCGGTATGCTGAGTTCGAGGTCGGATAAAATTTCAAGGACGTCTTCAGGGGGGACTACTGTGACTACCTCGAATGACCTCTCTATCACCATTAATCATCACAGCCCCTGTATATTTTGAGGCAAACAGCTTAAAAATATGGATGCAATTCGAACAGTTAATATTCACAATTAACTCAAAATCCATTCTAAAATGCTACATTATGAGAAAAACATCAGAAGAATATTCAATGCGAGCACCACACAACGTAAGACAATATTTTTACCTTGGGAGAACCATAACAGGGGAACGCGTCTGAGCATCGTGGGCCTAGCCAGCAAGTTACGTGATATCATATGTGCGGACATTAACAAGCGAGGGGTGGTAGGTGACCTCTGTGAAGCCGTCACCAGCAAGTACGGTGTTAACCCGCTCCTACTGGTATGCGAAACTCTCGCAGACATCATACAGAGCCGTAGGGCTGACGTGATCTTCATTTCATTCGGTTTCGCCACACCTCCGAAGTACGTGCAGGAAACGGATGGGGTTACTGGGGCAGTATTCCTTGCCAGGGCTTTGAAGAGGCTTGGCGTAGCTACTGCCTTGATAATTGACGAACGGACAGACTTAATCCGCGTAACTGGGGAGTCTTTAAGAGCGGCTGGTTTAAAACCCGCATTCACAGGAGGATGCTCTCTTAGCGTGCGCAGTCTACGTAATGCGTGGATCCCCGTGCTTACCCTGAGGACGGCGTACCCCCTAACTAGGGGTGACCTTACAGAAATATTCAGTGACCTGCCACCTTCAGCAATAGTGTTTGTGGAGAAGGCTGGACACAACTACTTGGGGGTGTATCACTCCATGAAAGGGATCGACGTCTCACAACATCACTCGCACGTCGAGGAAGTCATGAATGTCGCCAGAACCTACGACGCCATCACGATATCTGTTGGTGATGGAGGAAATGAGGTTGGTATGGGCGTTATTGAGGATACCGTTAGGAGGGTAGTGCCTTACGGCAACGCTTGCAGATGTCCCTGCAGGGGCGGCATAGCCGCGAGTTCCACTGTTGATTACCTAGTAACGTCAGTGATTTCGAACGTAGGTGCTTACGCCATGGAGTTACTCCTACTTAAGTTGCTCGGTAAGTTAAATTACGCGCATTCGGTCAGCGATGAGATACTGTGCTTGAAGTCCGCAGTATCTAGTGGGGCTGTAGACGGCGTTACCGGCGCGCCCAAGGTTATGGTTGACGGGCTACCGCGGAGTGCTTATGAGGAGTTACTTTACAGAGTACTTAATGCGGTGGTCTAGCTGTCCCCCATCCCTGAGAGGTTTCGGATGAACTCCTCAGCATGAGGAGCTACTGAGTTGAGCTCCCTCTCCAGCTCCTGGATCGCTGACGGGCTTGGCTTCCTGAAAGGATTCTTAATAACCTTCACAGAGTACTCACAGCATGATCGAGGCATTACCTGCATGACCACGTCACTCATTTCCGCGAGGAGTCCCGCCTCCCTAATGTCGCCTCCGCGGGTTCCGAATAGCCTAAAGGTTACTATTCCATTGGATCTGTCTATCGATACGAACGCGTAATTCATTTGATTGAATAGCTCCACATTCTGCCACAGTACGTCCCTCTCGACAGCCACATCCAACACCAACACTATGTCAGGGTCATATTCCTCACTCACTACTAAGGTTCTACCCATGAGCTCCGTAACCGACATCGTGAATAGGTCTTGAACATGTACCTTCACATACTTACTAAAGTCCTTCTTGGAGCAGTCCTCGCCAAGCGCCCTCAACGCGGAGTATATGTATGCGTTGATGAGCTCGGCCGAGGATGAGCTCGTCACTAACAGCAATTTCAGTTTATCCCTAACCGCCCTACGCGCAACTACGGTTGCGAACCTCAACGAAACACCGGATCCCACGGGATACGTCACTAGTACCTGCTCACCCCTGAATATCGGGCCTATCACCCTGCTTAGGGGGTCACCATCAAGTATCGTTAGCTTGGATCGAACCTTATGTTTAGGGCTCCATGTATGCGGGGGCTTCACTACCTTTATCCCTACCCCCTCCACAATGGCGAATGGGAACTCACTTACCCTTACGCTCCTTCCCCTGAACTTCCTTACCTCAAGCCTCCGCGTGGGTCTCCCGCGTTCGCTAAGCAGCTTTGCCACTAACACCACGTCAGCAACGAACTCTATGCCGCCTAAGTCAACGCGTTCCTTGCCGTAGGGTAGGTCACCTATTAATATCATGGTCTTACGGAGTTCAGAGACTACCTTATATATTCCGGCATGTAGGAAGGATCGACGGGACGGGTCGTCCTTGAGGTACCAGAGTATCGGTGTTACACTGTCTATCACTACTAAGTCTGGATCCTCCTCCGTAACGGTGCGGGTAAGTATATCAACGAACACATCACACGCCATTTCTCCTGAGAATGTCGGTAGTTCAATAAACTTCAGCAACCCCTTACTCTCGAAGTCCTTAAGCCTCAAACCTAGGTTCTCCATGTACGTGAAGTACTTCTCCTTAGTTTCGGACGTGCTGAAGTAGACCACTTTAATACCAAGCCTGCCTATGTTGCAGGATACCATCTTGGAGGCAAGCGTTGTCTTGCCGGCGCCGGGGTGTCCCAAGAGCACTATTAAGGTTCCCGGCCGTATTTCCCCTAACTCGTCGTCTAAGCCTGGTATGCACCATCTTAGTGCTTTACTCATACTAATACCCATCACCCGGTACGGGAATCCGTTTACTGAGGTTAACCTTTATTTAAAAATTTTTAACCGAGTACTTCCCCGATCCGGTAATGAGGGTTTTATTAATTTCCTTACCCGCCGAAGGCTCTATCACCGGCATCGCCTAGTCCAGGCACTATGTAGCCCTTATCGTTTAGTTTAGGATCTATTGACGCCGTATACATCACCGCGTCTATCCCCAGCTCATCACACACTTCAGATAGCCTTTCTATGGCGTGGGGAGTCGCTATAACCGACACTATAGCGTACCTCCTTGCCTTCCCTTTCTCGACGACCTTCCTCAGTATGGTCTCCATTGTTGAGCCCGTGGCGACCATCGGGTCAACCAGTATTACTGTATCATCGCTACTTATGTTGGGTATTCTCGCGTAGGATACCTCAACGTCGAATCGTCCGTTAGGCGTCATGCCTTTCTCCTCAACCCTTCTAGCGGATATTATTCCTTGCCTTGCTTGAGGGAATATCTTAATGAGGCCCTCAACCATGGGCCATGCGGCGCGTAGCACCGTTATTATCACTACCTTATCGACACCCTTTATCTTCAGTCCCTTCGCCTTAACCCCTAAGGGGGTCTCAACGTAAACCTCCTCGGTTTCGAAGTCCTTTATCATTTCCAACCCGAAGGCCCTGCCCATTCTGACAAGCGATTTTCTGAATTCTATCTGTTTTGTGTCCTTATTTCTTAGTACGGTGAGTATTGCTTGAATGTAAGGATGATCCAGAACCTTAACCTTCAAACCCATGTCACCCTCCCAGGTGCTCTCCCCCAGAAACTAAATATGCCATTACCTCTATAATATCCCTCAACGAAACCATCCCTACGGGCACACCGTCCCTCACTACGGGAAGGTGCCTTATCTTAGCCTCCCGCATCTTACGGACAGCATCTATGAGTGGTTCATCTGGGTCTATCGTTATAGGGTTCTCCGTCATTATTGTGTAGACGGGTATTCCCTTACCTACCTTGTTCTTAGCTATGGCGTAAATCATGTCCCGCTCCGTCACTATCCCCTCGATCCTCCCCTCATCATTCACTATCACGACACTACCTATCCTGTTATCGAACATTAGCTTAGCCACGTCCTCTATGGGGACCTCCTTAGTTGCCGTTACTACGGGTGCAGTCATGATATCCTTTACCCTAATAACTAACTTGCGGGCGGGTTTCTCGACCGTCTAAGGTCACCACGTAATGATAGAGTAGGTGGAAATATTGCTTACGTGGTCATCAACTAATCTTGAAGTGATGGTGACTGCGTCACCACCTTAGCAGGTATCCCGCGAACCTCGAAAAACTTCTTCACTGCTACTAAGTCACTATCCCCTAATTTCTTGGAGAGCCTCACCTTAATTACCATCCCCCTGTTTAACGGCCCTGGCCCGCCCTCGTAGAAGAACGCTATCCTCCTTTCACGTGTTTCTAGTAACTCGCTTAATTGCTTGGTCAGTAGTTCGGCGGTAATGTGTGTGGCTATTCCCTCGATCGTTATTTCGTTTCTTCGAATAATGACCTTCAATTTCCTTCACATCCATATAGTATTAACTGCTCCTCAATTGCTTTAAGTTAAAAACGTGTGCTTAGAACGGTGTTTTACCTGCTTTCTTTAGGGCCATGTAGACTTTCTCCGGTGTTAGCGGTATGCTGTGGAACCTTAACCCGGTTGCGTGGCTAACAGCGTTCACTATTGCTGGCGCTATGCCGTTAATTGATGGTTCACCTAAGCCCTTAGCTCCGAAGGGTCCTCTCCTGTATTTTGCCTCGATAAATATCGGTATTATCTCGTCAGGCACGTCATGTATAGTTGGTATGTAGTATGTTGACAGGTTCGCGTTCATTACGTACGCGTCCTTGCTGTGCACTACCTCCTCCATTAACGCATAGCCTAGGCCCTGTATCGCGCCGCCTTCAGCATGGAGCTCGACGCCAACCCTGTTTATCACCTTCCCTATATCATATGCTGTCACCATTCTGTCGACCTTAACGCCACCGGTCTCCAAGTCAACTGTTACTTCAGCGATTATTGCTCCGAACGTGTAGGTTATGTACGGGGCTCCCTGACCTGTTTCCTCATCCCACTCCGCCGGCGGGGCCCTGAAGTAGCCGAACTCTTGGAGCGGTATTCCTAGCCAGAAGCTCTGCTCCACCACGTCGCTCCACGACACTTTCTTCTCTGGATCTGACCTGCAGTACACGTCAGGCGCCCTTATCTCCACGTCGTCCGGGTCGCAGCCGAGGAGTGTGGAGGCTACTTTGTTTAGTCTCTGCCTGAGCTTGTACGCCGCATTCACTACTGCCGCGCCGCCCATCACGGTACTTCTTGACGCTACTGTCGGGCCTGAGTCAGGGGTTGCTGCTGTGTCCGGTTGCTCAACCCTGAAGTATGAGGGCGGCACACCCAGGATTTCTGACGCTATTAGGACCATACCCCACTGCGATCCTTGACCCATGTCTATTAAGCCTACCCTGAACGTTATTGAGCCGTCCCTGTTTATTATTAGGGTGGCTGAGGAGTAGTCGGCTCCCTCAACACCTATTGAGTTACCGTGCCATAGTAGCGTGATACCTATACCCTTCCTTAGTGTTCCCGACTGCTTGCTGAATAACTTTCTCTTCTCATACCATTTAGAGGCTTTAACAGCCTTCACTATGGCTTCCTCCAGCCCAACGCCGTGATCCTTCGTGAGGAGTTGCCCATGCACCGTCCTGTCACCTTCCCTGAGTATATTCTTTAGCCTAAGATCCACAGGGTCCATCCCTAGCTCCTCCGCTAGGGCATCCATCTGTGACTCCACAGCAAACGTTACTTGCGGACACCCGAAACCCCTGAAGGCCCCTGCGTAAACGTTATTCGTATATACTGAGAGCGTATCTATCCTAGCTGCCTTAACCTTGTAGGGCCCAGTTGCGTGAACCGTTGCCCTCCATGCTACGAACGGGCCTAGAGACGCGTAGGCCCCAGTATCGAGTACTATGTTAGCCTCCACAGCCAGTAACGTCCCGTCCCGCTTAGCCGCGTGCCTATACCATGCCCTCATCGGGTGACGCTTGCTGTGACCGATTATTGACTCCTCTCTACTGTGTATTACCACCGCCGGCCTACCTGTCATTAATGCTGCTAGGGCTGCCTTCGCGCCTAGCTCGTTAACTACGTCCTCCTTACCGCCGAACCCTCCTCCGACCGCAGGCACTATCACCCTAACCTTATTTTGAGTTATTCCCAGCACCTTAGCAACGGCCTTCCTGACATCGAAGGGGCACTGAGTGGTTGCTACTATGGTTACTCCTCCGTCAGCCTCCGGTAACGCTATGGCGGCTTCCGGCTCCATGTATGCGTGCTCCTGGAAGGGGGTGCTGTACTCTCCCTCAACAACCACGTCAGCCTCGTTGAATGCCTTCTTAACGTCGCCCTTCCTTATTTTGAAGTGCGCGACTACGTCACTACCTCTCTCCTCGTGGATTAGCGGGTGCTCCTTCTCCTTAAGCGTCCTCAGGTCAACCACTTGAAGCGGATCCGTTATTACGGGTAGTTTCTCATAGTCTACCTTAATTAGCTCGCCGGCCTCCCTAGCTACGTTGGGATCCTCCGCAACTATGAGGGCTATTATGTCGCCTACGTACCTTACCTTATCCCTGGCAAGTAAGGGCTGATCCGGTATTACATAACCCACGTCATTGACTCCAGGTACGTCCTTAGCTGTTATTACGCGTAGGACTCCAGGATACCTCTTAGCCTCACTAACATCTATTGACTTTATCCTCGCGTGGGCGTACTTTGTCCTGACGCTGTAGACGAATACTGCGTTCCTGTAGTACTTGGCGAAGTCAGCCGTGAACAGCATCCTCCCCTTGACCTTCTCGACGGCGTCCCAGCGCTGT
>JALSOX010000026.1 GCA_026986255.1 Desulfurococcales archaeon | reverse complement strand
TTATGACGTACCTGCCGAGCGCCGTTACGGACTCTGCTAAGGAGGGCGTGTAGAACGGGAATTTCTCATGGCCGAAGACACCGTAACTGGCGTTAATGTACACCTTCATAGCGGCTTGAACAACATTATACCACCCTCTAAGTCCCTCCGGCACCTCCTCACTCTTGGCCAACTTCTTGTAAACACCTACTCTAAAGTCTCGGAGTAACCCAACTATTTCGGATGTTATGCCGCGCCTACTAATACACACCGTATGTAGCACGTTACCTTTCTCATCTCGTATTTCCTTCAGACCTCCCTCCGGGCACCAACCTTCCGGAGGGTCTATTGTCTCGTAGCTGAGGTTCCATACCTTAATTATGCTTGGGTACAGGGAGGCGAAGTCTAAGACCGTGACGTTGAAGTAAACTCCGGGGATGGGGTCTATCACTATTGCACCAGCGTAGCGCTTCCCACCTATCTTGGCCGCTGTCTTCACGTTTCCTTTGAGGCTCAATAACTCGTCCTCATTCGGTATTAGGTACCCCCTCCGTCTGTGTTCCCAGTACATTAGGTTCTTTACCCATGCTGAAACCTTGCGTCGTGTTACGTCCTCTAAACCCATCTTTGCTAAACGCATTATCAATATTATTAACTTCCACACCAGCTCGTCGTTAAACGTCGTAAGTTTCAGCGTTAGCTCCGCGTCTTTGGCGTTATATTCTATTAGCTTTGAAAGCATGAGATCGCTTATGCTTTCCTCTATCACTACCTTAGCCTCCCCTAGAAGAGCACTAGCTATCGCGTCAAGGGTCTTGTCCTTATACGCGGATCCGAACGCGTAGTTCTGGATTGCTTCTATGCTGAAGAACCTGTAGAGGTCTATGTGGAATCCGTGGCGTATTGAAATGAAGTCCCTGACGCTAACTATGGGTATCGTGTCAGGGTCTATCCCAAGCATCACTGCACGATTGAAAAGGTAAGGGAGGTCAAAGCCGTCACCGTTGAACGATATGAGTAATGGGTATTCGTTAATTATCCTGAAAGCTTCAATGAGTAAGGCGCGTTCACTGTCGAAGAGTTCTACTTCAAAACCCTGCGGTATGTCCTCATACCTACCCCACTGAATACCTTCTCGAGCTAGAACCAGTACTTTACGTAACCCATCACTACCAGCTAGTGCGATGCTTATTACGGGGTAGGGCGTCTTCTCCGGATCCGGAACTCTCCCCCTGAATGGGGTGTAGACCTCGATGTCTATTGCTAGGCGCTTTATCCTGGGGGGCTTGGATTCGAAGAGCGGGGCTAACCTCATAGCGAAGTCCATGGATGCTGGGTTATCACTTATCGCAGCTTTGTACAGTTTCAATACCTTCTCAGGCACTTCCTGTGCTATCTGAATGGGGCGCCCGTTCTCAACATTGTACTCCATACCTGGTATCAAGCCATTATCGAAAAGGTAGTTATCATGATACTTTATCTTCGCTTCCCAAGCCCTTCCTACGACCTTCCTTAGCCTAGGTACAGCCTGAGGATCCTTAACAATGATCTTAGTCATAGTGACTTCCTTACCGCGGAGGAGGTCGTACCTCCTTATTGATTCAGCCCTCACGAAGGAGTTGTCCTCAACGATACGTCGATTTGAACTTACTTCATCAACTGTGAGGTCCGTTATGAAGTACGGCAGGTGACCTGTCCTATCATACCACACGTAAACCATGTCATCAGCCTCACTATAGAATTTCAGGTATACCTTAGCAGCCTTACCGTCGTAGTAGGAACCCAGTAGGTAAGCCGAACTGAGTTTGCTAACAATCTTCCATTTTCTAGAAACGAGCAAGTACTCACGAACAACGCTGTTCCTCTTGACTATACGGAACCTCACGCCATTAACCTCGGTCTGGAGGGTGTTAGCTTTCCTTACGTAGTCAAAGAGCGTTCTATGCCTTCGATTACGTTCTGCCCTACCCCTCTGCCTCAGTAATCCTGTGCTTTGCCCTATACCTCCTCCCCCTAACACCTATATCCGGGGTAATACCCCTTAAAACACGACTATCATTACGTTTAATCTTAAAGCAATTACTCAGTCAAGGCTGATCTCTTCATCCGTACTAGTCAGTACCGCCTGGGATCATCATCTTCCTACCTAGAATAAATACGTCATAAATTAAGATAAATTAAGTTAAAGAATCCCCTGAAACAGGATTCTTGGGAGCATCCTATGAAAGAAAGAGAAACAGGAGAGGCAGGCGGGTACGCCGTAGTACTCATTACGGTACCGCCTAGTAATGCGGACGGTATTGCTAGGAAGTTAGTTGAGTGTAAACTAGTTGCGTGCGTTAACGTGGTTAGGGATGTAAAGTCGCTGTATTGGTGGGAAGGTAAGGTAGTTGAAGATAATGAGGCGCTACTCATATGTAAGACGAGGCAAGACCTACTCCGCGAGCTGGTAGATTACGTCAAGAAACTACATCCCTACAGTGTGCCCGAGGTACTGGCATTAAGTGTCTCGCTGGGTAATCCAGAGTACCTTAAGTGGGTCAAGGAGAGCACTAGAGAGCCGAGGAAGCAAGAGGAATCGAGGGGTTAAGGTTCCTCTCTACTCCTCGATAGGTAACCTCAGCTTTAGTGCGGTAAGGGTTAGCACTAACCCCATGAGGGACAGGAATGACGTCAGCAACCACATGCTTGTGGATAGCGATGCTGCCATTATCGATGCTACGGGACCTATCATTGCCGCAGAGTTTGATATTAGTCCTAGGGCATAGCCTGCCCTAGTTACTTCATCTCTAGGGTAGGCTGTCGAGGGTATTGACCAGAACGTCGGTGCTGTACCTTGAATGACTGCCAGTATGAAAAGGGAAGCAAGCAATGCAGTTGCGTTACCACTCGTACTTGCTGCATAAGCGCCAAGAGCCCCTATTAACGCAAATACAAAGCACACCGCCTGTACATAGGCAAATGACTTAAAGAGCTGACGCGGGTTCCCGCTTCCTCTCCTCGACACCAGGTACGCTACGGCCCCTACAGTTATTGACCAGAATATATATGAGGCTTCAAGCACCTCGGATGAGGTCCTAGCTAGTTCCGTGCCGAAGGTTGCCGTAACTATGAAGGCTATGAGTGGGGCTAACGTGAATATTATCCATATTGATGGGAAGAACGTGAAGCCCCATACTATGGTAAATGGTTTCCTCCAGACGCTTCTCTTGGGTACATTACTTACCCTGTCTTCATGCGTATGTTTAGGTAGTGTCTCCTGTGAGGTTAGACCTATCCATATTAAGGCAGCGATCAGCATTGCTAGGCCGAACACTATGTAGGCTGCCCTCCAGCCGTACGCTACGGCTAGTTGCCAGCCAACGTTGCTCCCTATGAAGCCCCCTATGAATATCCCAGATAGAATTATGCCAAGCGCTAGGGGCCTAGCATGCGAGAATAATGTACCTACCTGAGAGGAGAATATGGGTACCGCCATCATTACTAAGCCTTGCAGGAAACGTAACGCTATAACCGCCATGGGAGAGTCGGAGACCGGTATTAGGAACTGAGGGATCGCAGCTAGAATCGCTGCTACCAGCACGGTTACCCTAGGATGTTCCTCCACATACTTAGAGTGCCCTATGAAGAACGCCGCAAAGATCCCTATTGAGTAGGCGGCCGCAGCCCACTGAAGCTGGGTTGTGGTCATGCCGTACTCGCTTGCGAAGAAGTTCCTTAAAGTGCTAAACAGTGTTAATGCGCTGAAGTTAACACCCATAAAGAGCAGGTCCAGCCCCACAGTCTTTACGCCTACCCCTCTGCCCACAAGGGATCCCGCAAAGCTTTACCTGACGCTACATAAAAGCGTTTTCACGTAGATGGGTCTTCGCTCTTACGGACGAGACGAGCAAATATTATGTAACCCGTATGCGTAACTGCAATGGTCTGCGGTCTTAATGCCTCAGGCAGGGGCTGATACTCCCTAAGTATGTTCTCGTATACCCTCACATCCACATACGGCCCTTTCTTCAGCCACGCTAAAGTCTTTATTACTTGATTAACTGAAGGCACGAATATCAGTACTGGCGAGGAGGGTTTGAGGGAGTTAGGCAATAGCTTTAGCACCTCCCATGGATCTGGCAGGTCCAGGAACGCTGCGTCAAGTCCCCGCTCATCAATACCTTGCTTAACGTCCCTCACCTTCACAGTAACCCTCTCAGCTAACCCCATCATGCTAAGGTTCCTTAGTGCGACCCTAGCGAACTCCTCACGGATTTCATACGCGTAAACGTGTCCGGCATCACCTACGATGTGGGCGAGTATGGCTGTCAGGAAACCCGTGCCGATACCTGACTCGAGCACGTGACTGCCGTACCCTATGCCAGAGAGCGTCACCATGAGCGAGGAGTCCTTAGGGTAGATTACCTGCGTAACCCTCCTGAAGCCCCTCATGGTGAAGTCCACGGGCGTCGGTTTCAGGAGGTAGGCCTTAGCCCCCGTCGATAACCTTACCTCACTGCCCCACTCCTTCCCTATCACGTCGTCAACGCGCAGGATACCTTTATCTGTCCCTACAGCATCCCCTCTCCTGACCCTAAATATCTTCGAACGCCTCTCATCCACGTAGAGCAGTACGTAATCACCTTCCCGAATGGCTCGGTTCTGGTGCCTCTCTTCACCGGTCAGAAATACCAGCCCTCCTCATAGCCACTATTACCTTCCCTTTAAATCGTTAAATAATTACGGCAGGGAACGAACGGTAAAGAATGAAGGTGTCAGGAGGTTAGGGAAATATGCTTCACTCCACGCACATACTCGGTCTTCGGTCGATAGAAGGCCTCGCTCTCCGGCATCCACAACTCCCGCCGGAGAAGATCCCTAATCGCCGTCCTTATGACCTCAGACCTACTTGAGTACCTCCCATGCCTAACCAACTCATCTATGCCCTCAAGATATAATTCAGGTATCTTAACAGTAACTAGCCTCACAGTTACACACCGTACATTCACTCGGGGTGCATAAGCTTAAAAGAACGGAGACGCGTGACCGGTAAACCTTAATAGCTTCACCATAACCCAAGCCTTGGTGAAGGAAGTGGGTGGTGGCAAACCCAAGAAACCCATATCAGCGAGGGACAAGAAGAGAAAGGCAGCACCTCAGCCAGCTAAGAAGAAGAAAGAGGAACGCTACATAGCTTACCATGATTTGAGTGAATCATTAATCCGGAGAGCAAGCAAAGCCGTGGAAAGCATGGATTTAATTACGCCTTACACGCTCGCAACAACGTTAAACATTAAATTATCCCTTGCTAGACGCGTCCTAAGGTTACTAGCGGAGAACGGCATTGTTAAGGTGATCGACAAGAGTAGAGCCTTAATAATAGCTGTCCCAGCCTCCAGGGCCAAGCAGACCTAAGGGTGGACTTCGGCAGTTATTTTTACTCCGCTCAACAATAAGGATAATCCGGGGGTAGTACGCAGGACAAGGAATCCTTATGGAGCACTATTGCTGAATCCATACGTAATTGCAATAAATGCGTGCTACATAAATCACGTACTAAGCCAGTACCTGGTGAAGGAAACCTAAACGCTGACATATTATTCATAGGCGAAGCACCTGGGCGACAGGAGGACTTAAGCGGCCGCCCATTTGTAGGGCAGGCTGGCAAGCTCCTGGAAGCGCTTCTGAAAAGCATAGGCCTTAAACGTGAGGAAGTATTCATCACTAACGTGGTTAAGTGCAGGCCTCCCAATAATCGGGATCCTAGAGAAGATGAAGTAAGGGCGTGCTCTACCCACACTCAAGCGATAATAGAGCTAGTTAAGCCTAAGATAATCGTCACCCTCGGCAATCACTCTGGCAAGTACGTGTTCTCGATGTTAGGGAGTCACGAGTGGCGAGGTGTATCACGAATGCGAGGGAGAGCCTACGAGCTTGAATTAAAGGATTTAGGGAAAGTAATGGTTATCCCTACATATCACCCAGCAGCCGCACTATACAACCCGAAGGTAAGGCCAGCACTAGAAAAGGACTTCAGCCTAATAGCGGAAGCGCGGAGTAGCCTCGTTAGGGCCGGGAAGAATGCTGTGAAGAGTAAACCTAAGTCATTGATGGACTTCCTTAAGAGGTAAAGGCAAACAATAATGAACCGCTTAGTAACATTTATGACGGGATTAAGGAGGTAGACCGCAAGTGCCTGAGGAAGTTGAAAGGAATGAAGTTGTATCGTACATAACTAAACGTATAGAGGAGCTACGTAGGGAGCTAGCGATACTTGAAACCCTTCTCCGCCTAGTCAAGGAGGGGAGTAGTGGCGAGGAGGAGCGTAAACACGTCCGTGAGGGTCACCCCACGTCCGTGAAGGTTATTTCAGTAGGCGGTAATGTTGTGGCCGACATCGTTGAGTCAGGCGACGGGGTAAAGATAGTATTTACAGAGACGATTCCCTCAAACAATCCGGTCGTTAAGTCGTTTTTAATCAAGTTATTACAGGATAAAGAACGGAAGGGCGAGATAAGGGCATATGAGGTGAATGAAAGGCGAGGTTTCATAACCAGCATAGAGATCGAGGGTATACCCAAACGCAGTTTCTATAGAGAATTGGAGCTCGCGCTAGAGTACGTGTGGGAGGAACTACGTGGAGGCAAGCACTAAGCAGAATTACGTGTTCCCTGTATTAATCCCTCAATTCAGTCCTTGAACCTCAGCGTAACACTGACCAGGCATCGATAACCTTCTTGCCGGGTTCTCGTCATCGGCGTTAAGTACGTCGTGTCCGGAGAATTAAACCTACCTCCATTCCCTAAACCGGTTTTAAGTACTCTCAAACATACCTCCTTAATGGGTGAGGAATTGGATCTAAAGATACTCGTTGAGGCTTTCAGGAAGCTTGAGTTAATAACGAGCCGGACTCAAATGACTATGATTCTAGTGGATTTATTCCGTAACACGCCTCCCGACGTAGTAGATAAAGTCATTTACCTGATCCAGGGTAAGCTCTGGCCCGACTGGAAGGGACTCCCGGAACTAGGTGTGGGTGAGAAGTTCCTAATCAAGGCAATAGCTAAAGCGACGCATTCGCGTGAAAGCGAGGTAGAGAACCTGTACAAGAGATTTGGAGACTTAGGTAGGGCCGCAGAGGAACTCAAGAGGAAGGCCGCTAACGCAGGTGGTGTTGGGTTAGCGAAGTTCCTTGGCGCAACTCAGCCGAAGAAGGAATTAACTGTAGAGAAGGTTTACGAGACGCTCACTAGGGTAGCTCTAGCTACTGGCGAGGGGAGCCGAGACGTTAAGATAAACCTAATTGCAGGCTTAATCGCCGACGCTGACCCGCTTGAGGCGAGGTACTTAGTTAGGTTGATTGAGGGTAGGCTGAGGCTGGGTGTAGGGGACGCAACAGTAATGGATGCCCTAGCAATAGCGTACGCCGGTAATCAAGCTCTTAGGCCCGTAATAGAGCGTGCTTATAACATAAGGGCTGACCTAGGCGGTATAGCGAAGCTACTGGCGGAAAGAGGCGTGGATGCGTTAAAGAACATTAGGCCCGAGGTTGGGATCCCAATAAGGCCCATGCTAGCTGAACGCTTAAATGACCCGCACGAGATCCTCAGTAAGGTTGGTGGCAAGGCCCTAGTTGAGTATAAGTACGATGGTGAGAGAGGGCAGATTCACAAGAAGGGAGACACCGTAGTCATATTCTCGAGGAGGCTGGAGAACATAACGCACCAGTATCCAGACGTGGTTGAGATGGTTAAGGAGAGAGTGAAGAGCAATGAAGCGATAATCGAAGGCGAGATCGTTGCCA
>JALSOX010000025.1 GCA_026986255.1 Desulfurococcales archaeon | reverse complement strand
CTTAACTCTTATCGGTATTCCCATGGATAACATGTAGGATAATATATCGGCCATTTTTACTGGTAGGGCTAATCTTGATGCACCTGTTCTGAGATTCCAGTAGTTAAGTCTTGTAAGTGCAAGATACTCCTCCGCAATCTTCTTCGCCTCATCCATGCTATATGTTCTCCTGAGCTCATAAATTCTTAGAATTACTGGTCTAACGGTCCCTCCTTTTTTCTTCTTCATCTTCTTCGGGTTTAGAAGTAACCACTAAGATTTCATGTGCATAATAGCCGAGATGCTTTAATTTATACAGGTATATGTAGGTTCCTTGAATGGGATTAGCTTTGGTTCCTTTGTTGCTGGCGAAAACCCTAACACTAGTATTCTTGATTACTGCAATATAGTCTAGTGCAACCTTGTACCCTAATTCCTTCGTAACTCTATCGTAAGCTTTAGAGCAATCTTCGAGTTCTAGAGGAGTTCTTGGAATCCCGTCTCTCAGTATAACTATTCTCTTTAGCTTTTGTTCTCTAGCCTTAGAGACCATGTACCTTAAGATATCGTAGTAATCCTGGTATTTAAGAACCTCCGATTTCAGCTGAATTATTCTAGCATCGATTAATCGACCATAAGGATCCAATAATATAAACGCTGCTCCCGTTACACCTCTCTTAGTAGAAATATCCAAGCCTACGTACATACTCTCGCTGCTCTTGTCGGCAGGACTAGCTAAAATCCAAGTAAGAGGACCTGAGATTTTACCTTTAGCTATACTTTTCTGAATTAAGAATTCTACGTATATTCCTCCGCATATGTTAATAATGAGGGATCTTAGAGCTTCTTCTAGTCTTCTTCTAATCTCTTGCGGCATGTTGCGATTTTCTATTTTGGAAAGATATTCGATGACTCTATTAAAGGTCTCCAACCTTACTAACTGACTATGGAAGCCATTACTGCTTGCAACTTCTTTGGATAACTTATAGAAGTCCTCATTATCAGGGATTACTATTAGTGGTAAATACTCAAGATTTGCATGTGTTGAAAGAGCCTTCTGTAGGGCTTCTTCAAACGAAGTTAAACTTTCAGACAGGTTTGTTGGGGTATAGTTATAACTGTAGTACTCGTAGCCCTCTATACTACCGAAATTTAGCTCTTTAAACAATGATAACAAGTAATCCGTAGACCTTCTCAGCTCCGCTTTATTGATTATTGAAGGATACACTATCAGTAACTTCAACTCCTGCTTATCAGCGTAGGGCATACCTCCCCTGCTAAATACATAAAGAGGTGATGCAAGAGAACGTCTCTCTTTGCCTATAATATCTTTGTATCTCAGCTTTACGGTATAGTCTCGGAACGGTTTTTCAGCATCTGACCCAGTGTAGAAATTAGGTTTTATTCCAACATACTTTGAATCAATAGCATACTTGATATATCTGAATTCAAGTTTTCTACCAGTTAAATCTCTATAAATTTTCTTAATGTTATCCTCAACTATTCTCATTATCCTCCTTATATCATCCCATCTAGTTGATGGTTCTGGTCGTTCTACAGCTTCAAACAACTTCAGCATTGATGGAGGATATGTAAGCTCTTCTGTATACCCCCTCACTCTGACTTTAAATAGCGGAAATTCCCACTCACTAGGCTCGGTTTCAACAAATAATCTAACCATTTCATTCTCTTCAAACCTCTTAATCCACATGTCATAGATAGTCTGCCCATTAGGTAGCTTCTTCTCATAAGAGAATACTGGTTCTATGCCCGTTATTTCCCCATACACATATTCGTAACCGCTTCTTCGCTTAACTATAGTTAGGACGGATTTTCCTATGTAAGAGCTGGCTAGTTCAATGGCTTTACTTCTGAGCTCACTCTTTTCCTTTAACACGGTAAAGTCGTCTATCTCTAGTTCCTCTAGGAGTTTGTCAGCCAAGGAGCTCCGACTAATCATGCCGTAATCAATGAATAAAATCCCATAGTATTTTTCATTACCAGAATTATCGTGTTTTACTTCTATTATTGTACGCACTTCTATTATTGTACGCTTTTTTACATATTTTCTATAGTCGCTTGGGTCAAGGACTTTCCCCTTACCCTTAATGTACTTGAAATTAGATTTCTTAAAAGCTACATTAACAAGTAAATCGAAGAAGACCTCAGTAGCTAAATAAGATGGCTGTTTTTCTCCAATGTTAGTGAAATCTTCATCCAAAATGTCAGCCAGTTTATTTCTTATCTTGCTAATAACATTATCGTTTCTAGCATAGATTCGAACTAGGCACTTTTCTTTTGATTTCTCTATTAAGTTCATACACAGCAAATTCACCGCCTAAGAGAATATCAATAAATATGCCATGAAGACGACGCTTACATGCATTATAGCTACATTTTAATAATGCTTCAAAGCATTTTAACGGACCAATATCTATGGGTTCCATAGTACGTATACCATTAAGTATAAGGCTTGCGTACATGCTGTTCCCCGATTCCTTTTAGCCTCACTAAATATTTGACCCGAAATACGTAATGAATTTTGCTTGATAAGGGATCTCTAAGTTAAGCCATATGAAAGCTTTCAACATCATGTAGAGGTATAAAAACTTAATGAAAGAGTATATTATTGTATGGCGGGCAGCGTATTATTGATGAGGTATGGTTCTAGAGGGTACTGCTAGGGCTGTAGCTGTTCAGCGTTACGGGAAGCGAGTTGAGGGGGTGGGGTCTTCAGAGAAGGTAGATAGTTGTTATAATACTGTCCCTTCATGGCATCCGTTGAGACGCTTCTTCCTAGTTAGGGGCTCTAGTCCCTGAAATCGCCTTGTCTCAGCCTCGTATGGTATGCTACGTGTAATCAATTATCGGGAGCTAGTGCCCCGCTACGGCGTCGTGAGAGAGGTTGCCGAGAAGGTCGTCGAACTACTCCGATTTGGTGTTCAACTTGATGTGCTTGGGCCTCCTCGGGTAGGCAAGTCTGCGGGAGTAACGCTGGGGATAGTTAGACGTGTAGTAGAATATAATATTCCAAACTACACTGTCATAATTGCCTCCATCAACCGTAGGATAGCTGTCAACCTCTACCGCTACCTTGTGGGCTGGTGGAAGAAAATCTACATGGAGCTAAGGAGGAGACCGGATATAATGCTATGGAGCTCGCTAGACGGGTAAAGATAGTACTGTATCTCGGTGGAGAGCACTCATGTCTTCGAGGCCTAGAGAAGCATAGTATGGAGCACTGTCTCTCCTGTCCTTTACTAGCCGAGAATCGGAGGGCATGGGGTGAGGTCCCGAAGGTGCCCTTCATTGACCCCTGGCTGGCGAAGGCTTCTGGCTACTGCCTCTTCCAAATGCTGTGGTCTAAGAGCCTAGTCCATAACAGCATAATAGTGACAACGCTGAACGCTCTACCACTAGTACTCCGAGCGGTACATCGTGCAGGTGTAACAAAGGTTATACTCGTGGTTGACGAGTACCTTGAGGCACTAATGAGGAGTAGGCCAGTAATCAGGCGGGTGAGCGTAACAAAGGTAAGGAGTAGGGTTAGTGATAGGGAGGTTGTAGGGCTTGTTGATGAGTGGAATAGGCTAGTCGAACTGCTAGACCGGGAGCTGATTAGGGCTCACGAGGAAATACTTGATAAAAAATGCAATGGTAGCTGTCCAGCAGAGAAGCTTGTAGAGATATACGGCTTGTGGAAGGATAATCTCCGTAGAAACCAGGAGGTCAAAAAGATAATCGGTAAGATGAGAGATGTTGTAGAAGGACTAAAGGCTAGGGCTAGAGGGCTAACCCCTATAGAGAAGCTTTACGTTCTAAGACTCGCTCGACGTTTAGAGAAAAACCTTAGCCTTACGACACACCTAGTTAGGCAACCCCGAGAGCAGTAGGGTTGTTGAGAAGCTCATATTGCATTGGAGCGATAAGGGTCTCGTAGGTCTACCTGGGGCACGGCTAGCCTCGCTGGTAAGCGAGCTGATAGATAAGGGTATCAGCGTCGCGGTGGTGACTACTAGTATCATGTCTAGTAGTATGCCGGGATACGATGGAGTTGTCTTACACCCTAGTCTCAAGCACATAAAGTATGGGTTTTCAGGCTGAAGAGAGTCTACGGCTCCAACATATTCAATAAGCCAGTTAGGATGCGTAGCCTCGGGCTGATGAAGCTCCTCGATATCTTAGCTATAAGCCTAATGCTAGGCTACCTCTTGAAACATAAGGATAGTGATGTCCTAGTTGTGTCTAAGACTGTCCTCCTAAAGCTCCTTAGCTCGTTACCTAAAGATAGAATTCGTATGTACGGTGATGTTGAGAGAGGGATTATCGACTGGGTTGAAGTCATTAAAGACAATTGTGTTGATAGGGTTTACCTCGTGTATCCCCACGGCAGGATATCTATAGGTGTAGAGCCTCCAATAGCTAGCGTTCGCTCCACAAACTTTGTTCACGGTGTGAGGAGGCCAGCAACAGAATACGTTGTAGTGGGGAGGGTTCCAAGCACGTTCCTCCAGGATATGCTGAGGCACGTGAAAAGCATGAAACTTGTCCTCGAATCCATACCTGGAGCCTACGTTATTGTTGAGCGTGGGAAGGGGTTGGTGAAGCTGAGGCTTTACACTAAGTGGGACTACCGCTACGATATACACTGCGCCGCACAGATACTTGGCAGGTGGTTCCTGCTATACGTGGAGATCGTGAATATCCGCGTGAACTACTTCCCGGGCTTTGCCCGCTCACCCTTCTTCCACTTCGAAATAGGCCCGCTAAAGGAGAAGCTCTACAGGCTGGAGGCCGGCGAAGAGATAGAAGTAAATAACACGACGGAGATACTTGGCCGGCCCAGCGACGACCCATACATAGATACCGTGAGGTATTCAAGCAGTAATACCCTTAGAGTGGACACCCTCTTAAAAAGGCTGAGGAGAGAAGAGGCTAGGGGCGAGCAGCGTAAAGCTCTCCGGACAATAGCGAAGATAGTTGCAAATGCCGTGCACCAGATAGAAGACTACGCTGCATGGATAGCAGCGAAAACGGGACTAGCAGTAGGAAGAGTGGCATTACTACTAAGACAAGCAGCAGAATACTACCCAGGGCTAAGACTCTTCGCCAAACAAGCCCGACAATACGTCTAGCCAAGTCGGGGCGTCCCAGCCCGGACGCCATATACTTGCCGCTGGGCCCGGTCGCCCCGACACGCTGAGTTTAAGCCTTCCTTTATCTCCATATTCATTAATGACCTTAGCATATCTTAACGACTACCAATGCGATTACCTCCCCCACTCTTAGTTCTATAGGTCTTCTGGAGGTCTAATCCTAAGTTGTAGGTTCAACGCCTCGACTTGTACCAGTCTTTGTCCACATAATTATACCATATCGTGTTTTAGTACTAAGGGGCTGCGATGTCTCTGCTAGTAGAAGAGGAAGAGGTTACGGGACTAAAACGGAAGCTCTTGGTAGAAATAAAGCCGTCGAGAAAGATCATTGTTGTTAGGCCCGGGTCGAGAGTCCATGTAGTACTCAGGCTAGACTCGGTTCACAGGTTAGAGCCAAGATTAACCGTGGAGGGCCTTACTCCAGAAGTAGCTCGCTACAGCATAGCCCCAGAGAAAGGGGAAACACCTTTCACAGCAAGACTAGACCTCATAGTTAACCCCGGGGCCGTAGGCATTTACCCCTTCAAGGTTGTTGCACAGGACACTCCGAACAACGGCTACGGCATTGAGAACCTAGTGCTAGTCATACTGCCACCCGAGCTCCCAATGGAGGTAGTAAGCTATCTAAGAACAATACTAATGTTCTACAAGACCCATGGTATACAGTATGTGGTATGGTATCTATTACTACACCTTGTTTAGGGATAAAGGCCTAGGCTTCACAGAGATCAAAGCAGTATACGAGTTTCTCCGAGGAAAGAAGCTGAGCAACGGCACCATAGGAGACCTGGTTGAGAGAATGGAAAAGAAAGGCATCATCGTGAAGAGGAGGGCCAGGCACTATGCCGGAGTAGAAGACAAGAAGCTTGTTCTCCAAGCAATAGATACTAGGCGCGTCAAAGCTAGTAGAAGAGGTGCAAAAAGACTCCTAGAAATCCTCAGCGAAGGTCGCTCAACAAGAAGAGGTACTGTAGATGAAGAGTTTGTACCGCTAACGGTCAAGAGAGTTCTACGAGAGGCCGGGAAGCTCGCGAAGCAAGGCCAGGCAGGTAAAGCACTAGGCCTTCTTCAACACACCCTAATAGGTGTCCGGGAAACCGGGAGATGGGTTCTACGGGTAAAGGATATTTTCATCTATAGAGAGAGGAAAGCTAAGCCAAGATTCCACTATTTTCCGCTCAGAGAAACTAGCGAGAATCCTACAAAACATAGGTTTGAAACAGGGATTCGTACATGTGGAATCAGCTCATGACCTAATACATAATCTGTTCTCGGGAGGTTACCGTGAAGCCAGGAGAATACGCTACCTGGTAAAGAACCTTGGATTGCTAAGCTGTGGAGAACCACTGATACTATACATAGCCGTTTTATCCGGATGGTACTGGCGGATTCAAGCTAGAGAACCTCAGTAAAGAGACACTAGTTGCAGTTAACTTTAATCCCCAGAAAGCGATAAAGACGATGAAGAACCTAGTCATACCAAGCGAACACGTGGACCAAAACAATGATGAAGCATGTCTCAAGCATTGGTAGACCGCATCTAGAAAGAGTAGACTTTTACATAAGTATTCATATAAAGTATTTTTGTATATTGTTACACTTTTACTCGCATGTGGACCGGGTCAGTAAGCATTGCTATCTATTTCTCATCAGTATGAGCCATGCTACGTCGACGTATGCGGTGTTGCCTAACTCCCTAGCTACTGTAATCTTTACTTTGTACATATTGTTGCTTACTTTATCTGCGGAAACCGTGAGGTAATATGATGTCTCGACGAAACCTATAGATGAAAACGATACTCTATATGTTTTACTTCCGTAACTTACTAGATAATCGTAGGGTGCTATGCCTGTATAAGTTATCGACTTATTCCTCGGCAGAAGTTCAACGAGTATGCTATTAACCCGAATTCTTTGAGGCATAAAGTTTAGCTTGGATTCAGCATCATAGACATGCACAACTATGTACTTGTAAACCATATGGCCTACAGATAATGTAGTCTCATTTACGATAGTAGTATTCAATATAAACATTTTAGAGAAGTTAGAGTAGGGCTCATAAATTAAGATCTTCCAAATTTTATTCTTCTTTAGCGCGTTTAGATAAATGCCTTTAGCTTCTTCTAAGATGTTCTTTAACTCTTTTACTGCAAGTTTATACGTATGATCCTTGATTGTGAGAGCGTTGCTAGTCGTGCCGGTATTAGTATTGATGACTATATGCGTAGTTGTAAGGGGATGCTCGTGGTTGAAGATATACAATAGAGTAGTAGAAACAGCAAGTATAATGATAATGGTAAAAATAAGAAAAAGCTTATTAGAAATCAATGTGATCACCAAACCTTCTCATCATTAGAATAATGTTTGCCTCCTGCCTTGTAGCCTATGTACACTTTTCCTGGGCTAATTAGCTTTATCTGTATATTCTTCCATGATTTCTTCTGGCACATTATAGTAGCTGTCTCCGTTTATACCCTCATAAGCATAGGCGTTCGGCCATCTAGTTGAAGTCCATGGTTCTATTAACCAATTAGCATTTTCTATCTTAAAGGCATTATCGTCTCCCAACTTGAGAAGTTCCTTCTCATCGACCGTATAAGCCTCTAGTATGCCACCTACCGGCGTTGCCACATCAGTGTCGTCTTCTAGCACAAATATGTTGTAGAGTGTTGCAGTACTCCAATCAGCAAAGTAAAGGTAGACCTTATTCTTACCGTTGCTCTGGGGTATAAACCTTATTCCAAGCTCGTAAACCGTATTAGGTTTTGGTTTAAACTGTACTCCTCCTACCTTAAATGGCCCGCAATGCAGGTTACGAGGTAGTTGTGGATTATTCGAACCTGCAGATATATGCCATTTCCAATCTGGACGACAACCTAGTGACGTTTGATAGAAATACTTCTTTGAGGAAACTGATGCCCAAATAACTATTAGGCATTCGAGATCCTCTGGTAGAGATGAGGGTGTTCTAACAACAATGAAGCCGCCATAGATTTTTTGACCAGCTTCGATAGGGTTAGGACTTCTTATTCCATATTGCCAAGACTTATCAGTGCATGTCATCCAAACTACCTCCATAATTTACCTTGGTTGAAAGTACCTTATAACGCTAACATCGCCTCAAGAATTTGGGACAGTCCCAAAGGTATAAAATCTTATCGGGGACACCTTAAGAAAGTTTATATATGGTATTTAAGTGGCGGGCCCGCCGGGATTTGAACCCGGGACCTCCGGCTCCGGAGGCCGGCGCCCTGTCCTGGCTAGGCCACGGGCCCGTTTAGGTATATTATTGGTGTGGTATTTTTGTTATTGTGGGTTTTATGCTTCCGTTATCGTTATTATGTAGTTTTCTCCGTTTATCTCCCATTTCTTTGTTAGCGTCTTCTTGCCTGGAGTGCTTGTGGGTTCTTGTTTTGTGAGTCTTATTTCCTTTGCCCTAACTTCGTTGGCTATGTAGCCTAGCTTCTTTTTTACGTATTTTACGTGCTGCTCTGGGGGTGTCATCGTTACTTTTATGTAGGCGTTCATTGATAGGTTTAGTTCTTTTCGCATTGCCTGTATTCTGCGTATGATGTCCCTGGCTAGCCCGTCTGCTATTTCCTCTTCTGTGAGTTGCGTGTCTATTGCTAGGCTTCCCCAGCTTGCTTCCTGTACTGCGTAGCCTGTGGCCTGCACTGGTATTATGTTTAGTTCCTCTGGTGTCAGCGTTATCGTGGTGTTGCCTATCGTTGCTTCGTGTTTGCCCTTCATTATTATGTCCTTGGCCACCTCTGCCTGGTTGTTTAGTATGTAATTCACTATTTGCTTTGTTAGTTTCCTGTACTTAGGTCCTAGCACGGAGTACTTTGGCTCTACCCTGTACTGAATGACTTCCTCAACCTTGCTGGGTTCCTTGATTAGGACTTCACGTGTGTTGAGGAGGTTGCGGAGGAGCTCTTCATACTTTCTCACGATACTTACTATGTCGTTGTTGCTAGTGTATATTATCACGCGCTTGACCGGTTGCCTGAGCTTTAGCTTCACCTTCATTCTCGCCGCCGCTGCTACTTCAACTATCTCCCTCACGGTGTTCATTTCCCGTTCCAGCTCCTTGTTAATGAGTTCCTTCCTGGGTGCTGGCCATTCGAGCATGTGTATTGAGGGTGGCGTATTAGGTGTTGCTGGCCGTATGAATTCCTGGTATATCTTCTCAGTAAGGAACGGTATTATCGGCGCAGCCATTATTAACCATGACTTCAGGGCGTGGTACAGGGTCGCGTAGGCCGCCAGCTTGTCCGGCGTGTTTTCCTCAACCCAGACCCTGGGCCTGACTAGCCTCACGTACCAGTGACTCACGTCCTCGACTATGAAGTGCTTGAGCGCCCTGACAGCGTCATGTACCCTGTACTCCTCCATAGCCTTAGTGACTTCATCTATTAAGGTATTGAGTCTGGAGAGTAACCAGCGATCCTCTACCCTTAAGTGGTTGAGGTACTGGTCGATTCCGTGCTTGGTTGGGTCGTAGCCGTCAAGGTTCATGTATGTTGATGCGAAGACGAACACGTTCCATGCCACTGATAAGTCCCTTTTCGCTTCCTCCAGTAGTTTCCATGAGAACCTCAGATCTTCCCACACGGTGTTCTGAAGCACCCCGAATCTAAATACGTCACTACCCACCTTCGCTAGGACCTCGTCAGTCCCTATGTAATTGCCTAGACTCTTATGCATCTCCCTGCCACTCTCATCCAGAGCGAATCCATGCACTAGCACCGTCCTGTAAGGTACGCGCCCAAACCCCAGCACACCGGCACGTAACAGGCTGAAGAACCAGCCCCTCGTTTGGTCATGGCCCTCCGTTATGAAGTCAGCCACTACGTCCTCCGTGCTCTTAATCCTGCTTGGGTGGGCTTCACTAGCAAAGAAAGCTATGCCGCTATCAAACCAGACGTCTATGACGTCAGGGACGCGCTTCATCTCCTTGCCGCAGACCGGGCACTTAAGGATGACCTCATCGATCCAGGGTCTGTGCAGTTCCTTAGGTTTCCTTCCCCCGTACTTCAGTAGCTCATCAACGCTCCCGATTACTAACCTGTGTCCGTTGGGGCAGATCCATATCGGAAGCGGGGTTCCCCAGTACCTTTGCCTGCTTAGAACCCAGTCCTGCAGGTTCTCCAGCATATTCATTATCCTGTTAAGGGCCCATTCAGGAATCCAGCGCGCCCTGTGAACCTCCTTAAGCAATTTCTCCTTCATCTTAGTTATCTTGAGCACCCACTGCTCCTTAGTCCTTAGCACAACGGGCGACTTACAGCGCCAGCATATTGGGTACCTGTGCTTAATTACTCCCTCATGGAGCAAGGCACCCGCCTGCCTGAGATCCTCTATTATTTCCGGGTTAGCATCCTTCACGTACTTGCCAGCGTACTTACCTGCTTCCTTAGTGAAGCGACCCTCATCATCTATTGGTGAGACTATATTATCTATTCCTATGCGTTGCGCAACCGTGAAGTCCTCGAATCCATGGCCTGGGGCCGCGTGGACTAAGCCAGTACCTTCAGTCATGGTTACGAATTCAGGTGCGAGCACGACCTCATGATACTTACTGAGGGCCTCCTGAACAGGGACCACGTTCCGGAGAGGGTGCTCATACTTCACCCCCTTCAATTCTCTCCCTTCTAACTCGCACAGTACCTCGTACTCGCTTACTCCCGCATCACCCATTACTGCTTCCAGCCTGTCCTTAGCTAGGATTAACACCTCATTACCTACCTTGACCTTAACGTACGTTGCGTCAGGATGCGCCATGACGAAGGTGTTTGCGGGCAGTGTCCATGGAGTAGTTGTCCATATTAGTAGGTACTCGTTCTCAGAACCAACCACCCGGAACTTCACGTATATTGATGGATCCGTGAGTTCCCTATACTCCACCTCATACTCGGCAAGCGTTGTTGAGCATCTGGGACACCAGTAAACAACCCTCTTCTCATTAGCGAGCAGGCCTTCCTCATCGGCCTTCTTTATTAGCCACCAGCCGGCCTCTATGTACTCATCACGCAATGTGAGGTAAGGGTTATCCCAGTCCATGAACACCCCTAAACTCTTAAACCAGTGAGTCATTGACTTAATATTCTCGAGGACCGTTGCCTTGCATAACTTTATGAATTTATCGACACCCACCTTCTCCTCTATGTCTTTCTTACTCCTAGTACCTATGCTCTTCTCGACAGCAACCTCTATAGGCAACCCGTGGCAGTCATAGCCCGGCTGGTCCTTGACCCGGTAACCCCTTAACCTACGGTACCTCAATATGGAGTCCTTCAACACCTTGTTCCAGCTAGTGCCCACGTGGGGTAAGCCACTGGAGGGATAGGGAGGACCATCAATAAATCTGAAGTACTTAGTGCGTTTCGAATTAAGCTTCTTAATGATCTCGTAAATCCTCCTAGAGTCCCAGAACTTCATCACCTCAGATTCCACTTCATGCGGATTATACTGCCCCTTCAGCACTCCAACCCTACCCATGCCTAACACCCACTAACATCAAGCATCCATCACGCGGTGTATAAGGTGCTAAACACTAAAATAGATTTAACCCCCCATAATCATCAGCAACGTCGTTGAGCATAAAGTGCGGGTAATGCAAGTAAGGAAAATTCCCTTAATCTTAAAGAGCTGCGTAGGGTTCCATGTTAAGCGCGTTAAGGGCGTGCTCCATGTTTACAAGCATGGAGGGTTGACGGCAAGCCCGTAGTCCAGTACATTGCCCCGGCTGGAGACCCTCGCGAGAACTTACGGGGTCGTGCAGGCAGAGATAACTCTTAACCAAGCATGGAAACTACGTGCACTCCAACGCCTAACCCCGCATGTCGTGGATAACTTAATGGGGGACTTAAACGAGGTGGCGCCGGGGAGGGGACTCGAACCCCCGACCACCGGGTTAACAGCCCGGCGCTCTACCGGCTGAGCTACCCCGGCCCCAGGTCGTGGATTTGTGTGGTTGAATTTAAGCTTTACTTACTCCTACCTCTGAGAGCGAATTAAGTGTTCAGCGAACTCACTGAATCCTTTTGAGGAGCCGTTCCTCGTTACTATGTCGGCGACGCTCTTCAGTTCGTCGTCCGCATTACCCACGGCTACAAGCACGTTGCACTCGCCCCTCATCGGCAGGTCTGTGGCGGAGTCGCCCACGCAGTATGTTAGGTCTCGGCTTATTCCGTAGTACTTTAAGTAGGCCCTAATGCCCGCATCCTTCCCGCACCCCCTAGGATGGATATGTATGGCGTACCCGCTTGATGATACATGGAGTTTGTTCAAGTTAAACCCACCCTTAAGTAATATCTCCTTAGCAAGTTCCAGAGCCTCATGCCTGTCCATGCCGCGCCACTTGACTGCCTTGTCACACAACCTAAACATGTTCTGCCAAGTGTCTCTGAAGACACCCTCGGAGTTCTTGACTAAGTATTCCTTAGCATCCTCGGATTCCATGCAGTCGCTGCAGACCTGCACTATCTTATCAGTGTACATTACACAGCCATTCTCTGCGATGACTTCCCCACCAATCCCTAAGTAAATGGAAAGCCCCCTGAGTACTGGGAGGGAATTCCCTGAAACCAGCACTACCTTATAGCCGTTAGACCTGAGCGCGCGAAGATAGGGAATCACCGCGGGATCCAAGTTACTAGTGCGTCTATCCTCGGTAAGGGTGCCATCGACGTCCAGGAAGATTACCCCCCTTATCATTTAAGGTCCGCCCCCACCTGGCTTACTCGCAGGATTTAAAATCTATTGATTTAAATTTTTAATTGGAGATGCTCAACTTCCAAACCCACTTACTCACTAGACCCCTAAGAAACCGTTAGACTGGGAAAATCTACACACACGTAGTAAATTATCTCTCGAAGCATCTTAGACATAATTATTAGGTCAGTACCAGTTAAAGAGGAACTCCTTAATACTAGGAAGAAATACTTCAGATTATCTGAAGGAATTATTCATTATTAGCCAATTAAAAACGTGAAGGTTTCAAGTAATTCTTAACTACCTCAATATACCATTAGTTAATGGTGAGACACCATGGCCAAGAAGAAGGCTGTCAAGGTTAAAGACCCAACTACTGGGAAGGAAGTTGAGCTCGTGCCTGAGAAGGTATGGACCCTAGCTCCTCGGGGCAGGAAGGGCGTTAAGATAGGGCTATTTAAGAGCCCTGAGACAGGCAAGTACTTCCGTGCCAAGGTGCCTGACGACTACCCGGAGGGTTAAGCAAGTAATTTCCCTTCCTCCCTGCGGGGAAAAGAGAAGCTTTTTCACCATCATTCTCCAGATAAATCAACAATCCCAACCACTCCATTTAATTTTAGACGAATAAAGACTGTGTCAACTAATGATAGTTAATATTTTCATTATGATATCCTACGGGGAATTCGTATGTCGGAGAGGTCCTTACAAAACATAATTGATGCGATATGGGATAGCGTGCGTGAAGCTGACGAAGTGCTTAGGAGAAGGGATGAAGTACGTGAGCGCGTCATAAGGATTAGCAGGGATATTGTTAGGGAGTCAGGCTACGTCGTGACGTCAATACATAATGGAAAAATCGACGAGGCATTCCAGCACCTTGAGAAGCTGAATGAACTATTTAAGGAGTTTTCCTCAGTCCTCAGAGATTTTCCGGAACTTAGGTTCACAGGGTTAGTGTATAATGCTGAGTCCGAATATGTTGAAGCACGGATCCTCTATGGCATCGTAGTCCATGGCAAAGCTCCGTCCATGGCTGAGTTAGGTGTTGATCCCGTCTCCTACCTGCAAGGATTGCTTGACGTCGTCGGGGAGCTTAAGAGGTTAACCCTGGAGTCGGTGGGTAAGAAGGATTTCCGCACCGCCATGAATTACTTCAGAATGGCTGAAGGTATTTATGAAGCGGTAAGACCCTTGGACTATCCGGAAGCGTTATTGCCTGGGGTGCGGAGGAAGACTGACGTCGCAAGAGCTGTTGTGGAGTCTCTGAGGTCTTTACTAACTGACCTAAAGTTTAGGAAGGAACTATTAGATGCCCTTGAATCCTGCCGCGCGGCAGGTGGAGACACGTAAGTTGGTGTGGTCCCCCGGGAGGGATTCGAACCCCCGACCGCCCGGTTTCTGCCGGAGGGCCCCGCCCGGGGGGTTACTTGATATGTACCCTCCGGGGCTGACTACAGCCGGGCGCTCTACCGCTGAGCTACCGGGGGACCATGTTTAGGTTAATTGTTAGGGGTTATAAGGATTGCCGCACCTCCATACCTATTCACGGCAATGGCTCATGGAGGTTAGATGGCATTAGGCATAGGGTTTTTATGTGGTTAGCGCCGAAGTTGTTTCCTAGGGATGAGGGTGCTCTTCCGAGGAAGAAAGGTTGATAGGTCAATGATGCGTAGGGAGGTTGCTAAGTTAATAATTGACTTGAAGCAACTGCATAGGCGGGCATACTACTACAGGAGTAGGCTCGAGAATAAGATCTTGAATTACATGGAACGTTTAAAGTACGTGGAGGACCCCGCGCTGAGGGGGGAGATCCTCAGGAATGTAGAGATGTATAAGAAAGCACTGGAAGTAGTGACTAGGATTGAAGCGATATTTGAGGTAATGATCGTTAAGCTCGATACCCTAGGCTTACTTAACGTCACGGTGAAGGAGATAGCCCTCATCAAGGAAGTGCTTAGTAACGTTAAGAGCATGAGTGAAGGAATACCTGATATCTCGCTAATAATAGAGGATATAATCGAGCGGGCAGGAGACCTCCTCACGTACATACCGGAAACTAGAACCTACACAATACACGTTAGTGAAGAAGCAAGTCAAGTAATAGCTGACGCGGGACGCGTTGCCGAGGAAAGGCTTAGAGCACTAAACACATCCTCCTAAAATCCTAAAATACAGTCTCAACTAATACGGTCTCAATAAGTCACTAAGGTTAGTCTCCATTATTAAGACCGCTACTTCGCTTAGGGTACTAGGTACTTGTCACCAGCCTTCCTTAGGAGACCGTGCCTCACTAGAAGCTCTATAGCCTCTCTAAAGTACTCGCTTCCCACGTCTAGCTCGTACCACTCCATGAACTTAGCGACGAGCTCCTCATAGGTCCACTCCTTCTTATACTTACCTTCCTCCTTCAGAATCCTCTTGAACAGCTGGAAAGTATCTTCTAACCTTGTCCACGGGTACTGGAACCAGACCCACTCCTTTACCTCCATGAAGTAGTAGTCTGGCTTGAACTTAGCAACTGATGATATCCATTGCAGGACAGCTATCCTTACTTCCTTCGCGTTCCAGTTGTTGTAGATGTAATTCCTTGCTAAGGCTAGGGACTCTCCCGTATCAACTATGTCATCCACTAGGAGAACTTTACGATCGCTCAAATCGATCTTGTACGGGAACTTTATTACTGCTCTGTCCTCCGCTTTAGCGGCCTCCGTCCAGTGCTGGGACTGTATTGAGAGTAGATTATCTATTAACAGGAAATCACATATTAGTCTTGCAGGAACGAACCCTCCCCGAGCCACAGCCACCACGATGTCAGGCTTATATCCCGACTCATGAACTTTCTTGGCGAGCCCACGGGACCAAGCAACTACATCATCCCATGATACAAGCTTGGTCTTAAGCTTAGCCATATTTTCAGTTCCCCCAATATCACTACTGTGATCCTCATAAGGATTTCGGAGTATAACATTCATTAATCTAGGCGTGAAATTAAGTCAATGGGTGTTCAGCCTCGCACGGTTGGAGTGGAAGACTACTTTACGTAGACTTGACTAAGAAGGAATCAAATGTGAAGGAATTAAGCAGCGACTTCCTGCGTAAGCACATTGGTGGAAGAGGATTAGCTGCTAGGCTCCTCTGGGATCTGAACGAGCCGGGAATAGACCCGTTCTCGCCGCAGAATCACGTAGTGCTCGCTGTGGGTCCGCTGACGGGATTCCCGCTACCCTCCTCAGGTAAGATGATCGTAGCTTCGAAGTCGCCATTGACGCTGGGGTACGGCGACGGCAACATAGGGACACGTGCTGCCGTTGAGATGAGGAAATGCGGATTCGACGCGGTAGTGCTTAGGGGTGCTTCAGAAAAACCTGTAACACTGAAGATCACGTCAAAGGGTGTGGAGTTCTTACCTGCCGATGACTTGTGGGGATTAGGGGCTCACGAAACAGAGCGCAGGCTTCAGAAGCAATTCGGCAAGAATCCTGCAGCGCTCTTCATAGGTCCGGCAGGCGAGAACAAGGTGCTCTACGCGACCGTAATTAGCGAGCACGGGCGTTCCGGAGGACGCCCAGGAATGGGCGCGGTACTCGGGTCGAAGAAAGTTAAGGCGATAGTGTTTGAGGGCGAATCCCTCCCCGAGCCAGCTGACAGGCAAGCACTCAGCAAGCTCGGTGCGGAAGCATACAAGAAACTCAAGGAGGCACCAAACTACGACTTCTGGACCAGGCAAGGCACCATGATGACTATTGTATGGTCACAGAGAAACTCCGTCCTACCAACATATAATTTCCGTGAAGGCGTGTTCGACGGATTCGAGAGTATTTCGGGCGACGCGATGGAAAAGATAAAGGTCTCTACAGAGGCCTGCCCATTCTGCAACATGCCCTGCCGTAACTACGTGAAGTATACCGTGAACGGGGAGGAGAAGATAGCTGAGCCCGACTACGAGAACGTTGCGATGCTTGGCTCGAACCTGGGCATAACGGGTATTGACAGGGTCTCACACCTTAATGACATCGTAGATGACATGGGTATCGACACCATAAGCACGGGGTCGGTAATAGGGTTCGCCATGGAAGCCTCAGAAAATAACCTGCTCAGCAAGGACGACAAGATAGAGTGGGGTGATTACAAGGCCGCTGCCGACCTTATACGCAAGATAGCGTACAGGGAAGGAGTAGGTAACTTACTGGCAGACGGAACTATGCGGGCTGCAAGGAAGCTCGGTGGAGGCTCAGAGAGATATGCAATGCATGTTAAGGGACTCGAGATCTCCGCGTACGACTGCCATGCCGCCCCTGGCATGGCCCTAGCATACGGTACGTGTAGTATCGGTGCACACCATAAAGACGCGTGGTTCATATCCCTCGAACTGAAGATGGGGCGCGATAATTACTCACCAGAGAAGGCGGAGAAGCTTGTGTGGATGCAGAACATCAGGGGCGCGCTATTCGAGTCCTTCGTCATGTGTCGCCTCCCATGGGTTGAGTTGGGACTAGACCTAGACTACTACCTCAACTTCATCAGAGCATCAACAGGCGTTAACTTCACCTGGGACGAGCTACATGAATTCGCCCATAGAGTATACTCGCTGATAAGGGCATTCTGGGTCAGAGAGTATGCAGCCATGGGCATGAGTTGGGGCAGGTTCATGGACTACCCACCAGAGCGTTGGTTTAAGGACCCCTTAACTAAGGGACCCTTAGCTGGAGCTAAGCTAAGCAAGGAAGGATACGACGCGCTACTCATGAAGTACTACGAGGTCAGAGGATGGGACAGCCGCGGAGTACCTAAGAAGGAAACCCTAATTAGGTACGGGCTAAGCGACGTAGCTACCCAACTAGAGCGCTTCATTAATTTATCTTAGGCAGGCCCGTGAGGGATTTCATCAAAAATCTTTTTACCCTCAATACCCTCAAAAAGTAAGGTGGGTTCGAGGCCCGGGACAGAGCCTTACGGCTCAGAATGATCAGGGCCTCTCCCAGCGGGCCCTTTCCATCACCAATTAAGTTAAATTTAACAAGAATGAATCCCTATCCTTTCACCAGAGAGGGATGCCTATGCCCCCTAAGTTAATGGTTGTGGGTTCATTAAACTACGACGTAACCCTATACGTGGATAGGTTCGCGCCACCGAAGACAGTGGTGCGTAGGCTAACCAGACACCTCGGTGGTTCGGGAGGCAACTCAGCTGTTGCGGCCGCAAGGGTCTTGGGGGAAGGAGCAGTGGTTTTCTTTGGGGCTGTGGGGAACGATGACATAGGGAGGAAACACATAGACGCATTGAGGGAAGAGGGGATCATAACGGACATAATAAGGATTATTGATGATGCGGAGTCAGGCCAGGCTTTCGTGGCTGTTGATAGAAGCGGAAACACAGCAATCTACAGCTACTACGGCGCGAACACTAAACTCACTCCGGAGAAAATAGATGAGAAAGTACTCACTTACCTAGATGCTGTTCGGTACGTATTAATAACTAACCCACCATTACCTACGGCACTGGAGCTTGCCAGTAAAGCGAAGGAACTAGGGAAAACCGTCGTCTGGGATCCAGGAGCGCAATCAAAGCACGGGTTAGGGGTGCTGAAGCCCCTCTTAGGTAAAGTAGATTACTTAGCCCCTAATGAAGGCGAGTTACTCACCATGACAGGGGCGAAGAAGTTACTTGAGGCAATTAAATCTGTGCAAAGGGTCAATCCACGATTGAAGATCCTCGTGAAGCGGGGAGAGAAGGGCTCCCTCCTCATGAACCCCTCCTCGAGTACCATGATATCCGTTAACGCTGTCCCGCCAGAGGCGCTAGGGTATAAGACAACCTCAACCGTGGGATGCGGTGACGCTTACGTGGGTGTCTTTACAGCTTTCCTGATTCTAGGATACAGTGAGGTCGACGCCATGAAGGTAGCTACTTGTGCCGCGACATTGAATGCTGCCCACGATGGTCCTAGGGGTGTTCCGCCCAAGCACACGTTACTTAAGTGGTTTGAGGCGTGTAAGGTACTCATTCAAGTAAGGGAGGAGAAGGTATGACAGCAAGCTTACATGTGCTACGAGTGGAATGCGCTTTCCATAATCAAGAAGTTAATTAATGTTTTGTGATAGTTTAATTAGCATTCCATCCGTAATTTCGTATAGGTGATGGTTTCTGATGGAAGGCAGACCCAAGTGTGATGAATTCCTTAAGGAAACAGAGAGAATTGCAAGGAATCTGAGGGAAGGGAGGATTATGGGCTCTACAGAGGCAGCGTACCAGGTACTTAACATACTGAAGAAGGCCGCTGAGAAATGCGATAGCGGGTTTCCACACTTTATTCGGGTGGCGATCCCTCTAATGATTCAAGCGCGCCCAACATCCATAGTAATGGTGAACCTAACACGTGAGTTTCTAGAGGAGTTCATACGGCTAGCTAAGGAGAAGGGCGTTGATGAAGCGGTGGGTCACGTTCCTAGGATTATTAACGGGATCATAGAGCGCGTTGAGATGGTGAAGGAATGCGTCGCCACACTAGGTTCCCGGAGAATAACGGATGGTGATGTTGTCCTAACTCACTCATACAGCAGTACAATACTGGAGTTATTCAAGAAGGCGTACGATAGGGGAGTAAAGTTCTCTGTGTACGTTACCGAGTCACGACCAATAGGGGAAGGAAAGATCGCTGCAACCAAGATCAGTAAATTAGGCATAGACACTACGCTCATCGTTGATTCCGCTGTCCGGTTCGTGATGAAACGCATAAGTAAGGTCTTCGTAAGCGCCGATGCCGTGGCCGCAAACGGCGCTGTTGTCAATAAGGTAGGAACCTCAGCAATAGCGTTAGCGGCGAAGGAGGCCAGAGTAAGGCTTTACGTCACGGCCGGCACTTATAAAATGGGGCTGGAGACAGTCTTCGGCGAACTAATAGAGGGGGTTGTACTAAGTGACGCTAACCTCATAATCCCTAAGGACAGAGTAAGTGAGTTAGCCGGTAAGGTGTTGGTCCGCGCCCCACTCTTCGACGTCACACCACCGGAGTACATAGACGCAATAATAACGGAGGTTGGGGTCATAGCTCCCCAAGCCGTTCCACTACTAATTAAAGAGGTGTATGGTTGGCCCCCGAAGGTTCCAAGCATAGAATCACTCGTTTCGGAGGTGAGGAAACTATGACAGGATTTAATACTAACGCACTCCCTAAGGGAGTTAAGAGGATAAGGGAAGACATACGGACAATGATCATTAGAGGGGCCGGAAGAATCGCCAGGGCGGGAGCTAAGGCATTAGCTATCGCTGCCGAAGAATACAAAGGCAGTGATGTCAAGGATTTCATAAACTACATGAGAAAGGTTGCCGAGTACGTTAAGTCTGCGAGACCCACAGCCGTATCACTACCGAACGCAGTATCGTACGTAATGACTAGGCTACTCAGAGCGACCCCCGAGAGCGTTGAGGAGGCTAAGCAGATAGTGATAACGGCTGCGGAGGAGTTCATAGAGTATTCCAAGAACGCTGTTAAGGTGATTGCGGAACTCGGCGCAAAGCGTATAGAGAACGGAGACGTCATAATGACTCACTGTCACAGTACAGCGGCTGTGTCCGTCATTGTGGAAGCACATAATCAGGGCAAGGTGAGTAAGGTATATGTTAAGGAGACTAGGCCGAAGATGCAGGGCCTAATTACCGCCAAGGCGCTAGCTGATGCAGGGCTTGACGTCATACTAATACCTGATTCAGCGGTGAGGTACTTCATGAAGCGTGTGAATAAGGTCGTTGTTGGTGCTGACACCATAGCTGCCAATGGCGCGGTAATAAATAAGATAGGCACATCTCTCGTAGCCTTAGCTGCGAAGGAAGCTAGGGTAAGGCTCTACGTAGCGGCCGAGACATACAAGTTTAGCCCGCAGACAGTCATAGGAGAACTAGTGCCTATTGAAGTGAGGGATCCTCGCGAGATAGTGGAGGATGAATGGCTGAGGGCTAACCCTCAGGTGAAGGTGTATAATCCTGTCTTCGACGTCACACCACCGGAGTACATAGACGCAATAATAACGGAGAAGGGAATCATACCGCCTCAAGCAGCTATATTAATACTTATGGAGGAGTACGGACTAAGCATAAGTGACGTCCTATCCCGAGAGCAGGTTGAGTTTAAGTACGAGGAGCTAAGGGAGTAATTTTACCTTAATGCCAAGCTTCTTTGCTACGTAATCCCCAAACTTCTCGCCAGCAGTACTTCTTCGAGCATTGACTATGACTTGCTCCGGCTTAGCGTCCTCAACATACCTAACTAAGCCCATGAAGTCAGCATGATCGCTGAAGGCAACCAACCATCTCCTGCTTCCGAGCCTTTTGAAGGGCTTATTAAACTCCCAGCCACTCAGCAATACGTGATTACCTAATCCGTTAGGTGTGCGTCTTGATGCTGCTAAGTGCGTGAAGTATACATACCAACCGTCACGCATTACATCCTCCGCCTCCCTGGAGTTGGCGTGTAGATAATCTCCGAATTTCATGCCGAACCTCTCAGCCACCTTCGCTAGTACGTACTGCTTATGGCTTAGCACGAAGGGGGCGTCTAGGCCATTCCTCCTGAGTATATCCATTACTTCCTGCACCTTACCGTAGTAACCATAAACGTATACAGGGCCCTTAGCAAGTAACTCCCTTATGAGGTCCGTCAGCACTTCATCTATGTAATCATCGAAGGGCCTCCGAAACGTCGGGTCTCCATAGACAGCGTCAATCACTAGTGTATCAGCACTTAGGATAGGTGTTCGTTCACCCGGCTTTTTGAAGTCGCTTGTGTACACTATGCGTTGATCCGTGGTCTCTACGACGACCTGAGCTGTTCCCGGTATGTGGTTTGCCTCCCTTAGCAATATCTTCAGCTCCCCCAACTCTATGCTTTGGTCGTAGTTTAGTGGCACGATCTTTGAGTCAGGAATTTTGAAGCCCAGAACCTTTAACCATTCCAGAGTTAATGGCGTGCCTATAAGTAGGCTTGATTTTTGAACGGATGCTCTGAGCCTTCTTATGTGGTCGGAGTGTATGTGTGTTATGACCCTCGGCAATAGATCCTCATGACCGTCTATGATTACCGTAGAATCTATTATTATACCTCCGTCACTATTTATTGACATCACTGGTTGCTTCTCAGCCACCAAAACCGCCATTAATTCTCCGTAGGTCTAGGCTTAAAAGGATAAGTTAGTCCGAAATTGCGGGAAATCCATATTAGAGTTGAACGCCGTACCTCTTCCTTAGGACTTCCTTGAATTCATTAAGGTCTGGGTTAATTGTTGGTGCGTCCCCAGCAGTTTCCTTGACTATATCAGGGTCCTTTAAACCATGACCAGTGACTAGCACAACAACTTCGTCATCCCTACCTACCCTGCCATCTTCAAGCGCTACCATTAAGCCAGCTAGTCCTGCCGCTCCAGAGGGCTCTGCGAATATACCTTCGTATTGTGCTAGCCACTTCATGGCCTTGAGTATTAGGTCATCACTCACTTCCTCAGCATCTCCGTTCGTTGTTCTTAAAGCCATTATTCCCGCATCACCGTCCCACGGGTATGGATCCTCTAGCCCCCAAGCTATCGTGTGAGGCTTATCCCACGGCTTGATGTTATATGGATCTTGGCCTTCCTTGAATGCCCTAACGAAGGGAGGGTTACCCTTTGACTGTACAGCGAATAAGCGCGGCATCTTATCTATGAGTCCTAATTCACGATAGTCCCGGAACCCTTTCCACACGCCAGTAAGTAGGGAGGCTGCGCCTACGGGTATGAAGACCCAGTCAGGAACCTCCCAGTTCATCTGCTCTACTATTTCATACGATATTGCCTTCGGACCTTCAATTTGGTACGGATTAAACGGCCCGAAGCTTGGGGACGGGTAGAAGCCAAATTTTTCGTATGTTAATTTCATTAACTTCACTGTAGGGTCTTCACGTCCAAGACCCTTAACCTTAAAGACGCGGGCACCGTAGAACAGTAGTTGCGCTATTTTGCCGTACCCGGCTTGCTCTATGACGAAAGCGTAAACCTCCATTCCCGCCTTGGCGGCGTAGGCTGCGAGGGCCGCGGCCGCGTTGCCCGATGATGCAGTTGTGGCTCTTTTAAACCCGAACTCCTTAGCTACGCTAACCGATACTGACATGCCCCTATCCTTAAATGAGGCCGTGGGGTTCCGGGTCTCATCCTTCAGCCAAAGCTTCCTTATGCCTAACTTCTCTGCTAACCTATTCGCCCTTATGAGGGGGGTTGCACCCTCACCTAAGGTTACTATGTTCTCTTCTTTAGTTGGGGGGAGGAGGTCAAAGTATTTCCATTGATTAATTAGGGGTTTCTTAGTTACGTAGTCACGCGTGTAGAACTCCTTCAGGGCCTCGTAATCGTAGACTATGTCCAGCCTTCCGAGGTCATTGTTAACGCAGGTTATGGGTTTCTCATCGTAATAGTATTTCTTACCGCACCTTGAGCACTGCAAATACATTATGTGCTTCGTCATTACCCTTACCTCATTCACTGAGAGGCATGCAGGTTTTTAAAGGAGTTTTAACGTAGGCTAAAGCATTACCTTGGCTGATTCGACCATGTAAAGCCAAGGAAACATAGAGTTGTTTGCTAGCTTCAATTAAAAGGTTAGGCTGGTTTACGGGGTGTTTCGCGGGGGAATGTTACTTGGGCCAGTAGTCTTCAGGGAAGTGAATGGCCCTAGTTGGGCATAGGGTTGTGCAAAGTCCGCAACCGTAGCATTTTGACTTGTCGACCACAGCCACTTTCCTACCGTTAGTTTCCTGCACATGCACGGCATCGTAAATACATGACTGTTCGCATAACGCGCATCCTATGCATTTTGACTCGTCGACTACGGGGTTCTTGACTTCATACCAACCAGCTGGGTCTGTCAGGTACTTGAGGGCCTTACCCCTTATGTCTTCCAGCGAGGTATACCCGTGCTCTTTTAACCATGCAGCAACGCCCTCAGCTAGTCTTCTGAATACTTTAGGGCCCTCAACTATTGCTTGAGTACACACCTGAACGGCTGACGCACCAGCCATTATGTATTCTATGACATCTTCCGGCTGAGATATCCCGCCAACACCTATTATAGGGAGCTTCGTGACCTTGGCTATCTCAGCTACGGTGGCTATGCCCACAGGCTTGAGGGCTGGTCCCGATAACCAGCCGTGACCATGAGGCCCTCCCATTATTGGTCTACCGGTCTCTATGTCGATGTGAAGCGCTGGCCCCAACGTATTTATGGCTACGATACCGTCAACCCCTACCTTCTCAAGCTCTCTCACTAAGTCCTTGAGACCCCAGATGTGCGGACTTAACTTGGGGAATATAGGTACGTCGACAGCCTCCCTAAGAGCCTTAGCTGACTCAACAACCGGTGTATAGTCGTGCCCTAAGTAGTGAGTTGAGAACTCAACGCCCTGCGCTCCCGCCTTCACAGCTTTAGGCCCTAACTCAGCTAATTCCTGTGCTTTGTACCCTATGCTTGCTAGGAGGGGTATGCCATAGCGCTCAGCAACCCTCCTTGCATACGGCAATTCTTTCTCGAACCACTGCTCTGGTGGTAAGTCAGTCCATAGTTCAGCGTTCAGGAACCCATAGTATGCACCGCGTATACGCGTTACCTTGGTCTCGAGCCCCTCACCCCTCCTTACCGGTGTCAGTACTGTGAGCTGGCCCCGATTCACTACACCCATGTGGGGTCTCGGCACCTTTGCCGGCACCACGCCTATTGTCTTTGACACTATACCTCCCGCACCACCAGCAGCCAGCTCCTCCATCGCCTTACCGTCTCTTGAGATGGGGCACGCTGCGTTCATTATGGGGTTCTTAAACTTTAAACCGGCTATTTCGACCGTTATGTCCACCATACCTGAATCACCTCACAAAAGCTCATAGTTTAAGGTACTCGATCTTATACTTGGGCTCCATAGATAGCATTCGCTCCCATAATCTGTTAATCACTTTATGCGCACGTTCCATGACCTCCTCAACATCCACATTAACAAGTTTCCTTTCCCTCGTTACCCACTCACCCTCAACTAACACTCCCCACACATCATTCCCTGTGAACGTATTCACTAAGTGACCATACACTGTCCTCTCATCGAGAGGTGTGTGTACGAAGTCAGGCACTATTATTGTTATGTCTGCATCCTTACCCGGCTCAATGGAGCCAATGCGATCATCCACTCCAAGCACCTTTGCCGCATCTATCGTCGCCATCTCAACAACCTTATCGATCGGCATTACTCGCGGATCCTTTAACGCCACCTTATGTAGTAGGTAAGTTGTCCTCATGTTGTCGAATACGTCCATGATATACCCGTCATTCCCTATACCAACGGTTATTCCCATATCCAACATCTTAGGGACGGGAGGTACGCCCACACCGTTTATCATATTGCTCATGGGGTTGTGAGCTACCTTAACGTCGAATTCCTTAAGCATCCTTAGCTCATCCTCGATAGCTTGCACGACGTGTATTGCAAGCAACCTCGGTGAAAGGAAGCCTATGTCACGCATTCTTTCGATGGGGCGTTTCCCATACCTTTCTATACTGTGGTACACATCTATTAATCCCTCCTCAACGTGGAGAGCGTATATCGTACCGTACCTGTCCGCTAACTCTTTTGTCCGCATAAGTATCTCGTCCGTTACCGTGAATGATGCATGTACCGTGAAGACTCCCTTGACCTTAGTGTCTTTATTGCTCCAGGTTTTCTTCGCGAAGCGCTCGTTCTCTTTTATTCCTTGGTAGCCCTCCTCTACACTTCTCCTCTGCGTTACTGAGAAGCCCGCGAATCCCCTAATGCCTACTTCGTTAACAGCCTTCTCTATGTAATCCAGCGAGCCCTCAATGGCGTTCGGAGCGTCCAGCAGGTCCTTAAAGAACGTTGTACCTGTCCTTGCAAGCATCATCGCCCCCAGCAACGCACTAATGTAGATGTCCTCGTATGTCAGCGATTCATCTAAAGCCCACCAAATCCTTTGAAGGTTTTGCTGGAAATCGGATGGGGGCTCTATAACTCCGAACCAAGGTGAGCCTGTGAGTAATATTCCGTAGAAATGAGTGTGCGCGCATATAAAGCCCGGAGTGATGACCTGCCTTTTCACCTCAATTACTTCCTCAGCATCATACTTGGATTTACCGTCACCAACACCTACGTCCGCAATTTTTCCTTCAGAAATGGCAACGTAACCGCGAGGTATTACCGCCCTATCCTTATTCATCGTAACTATTAATGCATTATTTATGAGTTTGTCCACCTTCTCACGCATAAAACTATGCCCTCATTCAAAGACTCTCTGTTAATTTTATTAAGTATTCGTTTATTGTAAAGTGATAAATATTAACAGATGCACTTCCTCAATAACTAAAGCCCCCGAGGATCATTTAATGCCGTCACAGAAAAAGGAACTCTTTACTCCTTCCTGAAAAACGATGGATATTGAAAAGGTTAAGTTCGTTAATCAGGTACAACCGTTGTTCCGGATTCGCCCTTGATTACTTCGTATCCTTTCTGTAGGTGCCCGATCATTGCTTTCTTACCGCCGTGTTTGATGAACCTTATGGCTGCTAGCACCTTTGGTCCCATGGATCCCGGCTTGAAGTGGCCTTCCCTATAATACTTCTCAAGCTCAGAGACTGTTACCACATCCAGCCTCTTCTGGTTGGGTTTACCGTAATTTATGTATGCGCCGTCAACATCCGTGAGTATAACGAAGGTGCCTACGCCAAGTGCGGTTGCTAGTACCTCGCCTGCTAGGTCCTTATCAATCACTGCCTCGACGCCTTGCAGTATGCCGTCCTCATTCCTTATTACGGGTATTCCACCGCCTCCTGAGGCTATTACTATCCACCCCTCCTCTATGAGTTTCTTGACTGCCCCAACCTCTATGTTCTCCTTGGGATCAGGTGATGGCACTACCCTTCTGTACCCTCCTCGGGGGTCGGGCTTTATTACCCACCCTTTTTCCTTGGCTAACCTCTCCGCTTCTTCCTTAGTGTAGTAGCTTCCAACATACTTTGTTGGGTTCTGCCATGCTGGGTCATCCTTACTTACAAGTACTTGGTTGACTATCGCAACGGCTCCCTTAACGCTGTCCTTGATGCCCTCCTTCACTAGGGTGTTGTCGATTGCCTGCATTAGCAAGTAGCCTAGCCACCCTTGAGTCATGGCGCCCGCGATGTCCATTGCGAGCGGCGGTATCCTGTCCTTTGAGCGCTCCATCCACTCAAGTATCGTGCCTACCTGGGGTCCGTTTCCATGGGTTATCGCTACCTTGTAGCCCTCCTTCACTATCCGGACTATGGTATTGGCGGCTCTATAGGCGTTCTTCCAGTAGTTTTCGGTCGTGCCTGGCTCCCCTTTAGTTTGGAACGCGTTACCGCCTAAGGCTATTAGTATGTATTTTTCGTTTCTTTCCATTCTTGATCCACCTAAGTATCATGGTGACCCTGGTTTTTATTTTACTTAGTCGTAGCGACTTCCCATTACCATGGCCATTACGGCCTTCTGCACGTGAAGCCTGTTTTCCGCTTCCTCGAAGTACAGTGATTTCTCGTAGGTGTCCAGCACTTCGTCCGTTACCTCCATGCCTCTGTCCGCGGGGCCGCAGTGCATGTAGTAGGGCTTACCGGCCTCCTCAAGGAGATCCATGGTAACTATCCAGTCCTTAAACTTAGCTTGGTACTCCTTAGCTTCCTCCTTGTGGACCTTCCCATCAGCGCTGTATGGTGGGAAGAAGCCCTTGGGGCTCCATGCCTTCGGATACACGAAGGCTGCACCCTCGAATGCTTCCTTCATGTTGTACGTGACTTCGAAGGACCCACCATACTGGTCGGCAAGTTCCTTGCCCTTCTGGATTATTTCGTCCTGTAACTCGAACCCTGGCGGGTGGGCCACGACGACCTCGGCCCCCATCATAGCCGCTATTAGCGCAACGCTCTGAGGTACTGCTAGAGGCTTTAGTCCGCCTGAGTATGCGTAGGATACCACGAACTTCTTGCCGCGTAGGTTCGGCATGACGTCAAGGGCGGTCTTTATGTCTGCTAGGGCCTGGAAGGGGTGGAATATGTCGTCCTCCATGTTCAGTACTGGTATGCTTGCCCACTTAGCGAACTCCTCAATTATCCTGTGCCCGCGACCGATAATCCACTTCGCGGCGTCGGCGTAGATCCTGATGGCGATGGCATTCCCGTATCTGCTCAGCACCCTAGCCACGTCGCTTATTGCCTCGGTCTTGTAAGCAACCATGTCCTCAGGTAGCGTAGGCGTGTAGACGTCATTAGGACTCAGGAAGTTGCCGTGACCGCCCAGCTGGAATATCCCGGCTTCGAAGCTATTCCTAGTTCTTAGAGACCTGTTGTAGAAGAGCATGAAGAGCGTCTGACCGGCGAGATAGGGCGTCGGTATCTTAGACTTGAACTTGCGCTCTAGATCCCTGGCCGCCTCAATAATCATTTTTATTTCTTCCTGAGTTCTGTTGATGTTCGTTAGGTAGTCTTGGCCCTCCCAAATACCAACATACCAAGGTTTGCCCATAAGGCACTACCTCGTGTCTTAGGATGCTTATTTAATAAAAAATATGTGCTAATTGTGTTTAGTGAATCGCCACATAGTTCTTATCGCAAAAAATTAAAGCAATTTAACTGCTTGTCGTAAAACGGTGTCGTTAGACGGTTAGCCCCACTTGTTCATTACCTGATGTTGGCCATCGTGAGCGCTAGCACGGCGGCCTTGGTCCATAAACCGTTCTCGGCCTGCTCGTACAGGACTGACCTTGGGCTATCCACGACGTCATCGTCTGCCTCGTAACCCCTCATTATGGGCATTACGTGCATCAACACGCCTGACTTATCCATTAACTCCATGAGTTCAGCTGTTACCTTCCAGTCCTTATACTTCTCGTAGACTCTCAGTTCTTCCTCAGCGAACTTACTGTAACCTAGTTCTTGGAGTTGCCTTGATGCCCAATTCCTTGGGAACACGGCATGTGCGCCACGCAGCGCTTCCTTGTAGTCGTTCGTGAATTCCAGGTGCGCTCCGCTAGCCTCCGCGTTCTTCTTCGCCGTTTCAACAATGTCTGGGTATAGATCGAAGCCCGGAGGGTAGGCTACCGTGACGTCAACTCCCATGCGCGTGAATAGTAGTAGGTCTGCGTTGATGCTGCATGGCCCTCTAATGTGGGGTGAGTACGCCCACATTATCACGTATTTCTTGCCTTTGTAGTGGGGGAACCTTTCCTTGAAGGTCATGAAGTCTGCTAGCGCTTGTGTCGGGTGGAACTGGTCATCAGCCATATTTATTACTGGTATCTTAACATGCTTTGCAGCCTCCCTTATTAGTTGGTTGCCGACGCCATGCTTGAAGTCTATTGCTTTGTCAAGTATTCTTATACCTAGTCCGTGACCATATCTGTCGTACATTGCTACAATGTCCTTAACCGCCTCCCCTTCACCCGCCCTGGTCTGCCTTGATTCGATGTACTGTGCGTGACCACCCAAGTACGTCATCGCCGCCTCGAAGGCTGCTCTAGTCCTAGTGGATGGTGCGAAGAATAACATGAAGAATGTTTTTCTTTCTAGTAGTTTAGGTATTTCATCTATCCCAAAGTAGTGGTACCTCCACTTCAACTCTTCCGCAAGCCCTATGGCGATATTTAGTTCCTCTATCTCCCAGTCTTGGGTAGTGATTAAGTCCTTACCTGTGAGATCAGCTATAAAGTTCCTCATTACATTACACCTTCATCGTAAATCACGCATTATTAATTATAAATCATTACTTCACGCGTGGAATGTAAATGATGTAGTGGCAGGTAATTTAGGATGAAGTTATTGATGATACGTAACAATTAAGCTTACCTGCTTCGGGCATCTGAGAGTATTTCGCTGAATGCTTTCTTCAGTCTCGTGAACGTAACTAGTAGGTCTTCAGGGATTACTTTAGTGCTTGCTGTGATTGGCATGTAGTTCGAGTCACCAGACCATCTGGGGACGACGTGTATGTGCATGTGGGACTCAATCCCCGCTCCCGCTACCCTACCTAGGTTTAGACCTATATTGTATCCTTGAGGCGCGTATTCACGATCTATCGCGCGTAGTGTGATGCTTAACGCCTTATGCATGTCTAGGGCTTCCTCATCTGTTAGCAGGTCCGGGCGTGGTACGTGCCTTTTAGGAGCGATCATGACATGCGCTGTATTGTACGGGAACTTATTCAACATAATTATGGTGTGTTCGCCTCTGAAAACCACTAAAGCCTCCTCATCACTCATCCTTAGGGCCTCACAGAATATGCATGTCTTGGTTTTGTTGGCGCTCTTTACGTAAGCCATTCTCCAAGGAGCCCATAGTACGCGCATCCTTTTCACCATCTGCGTAATGATAGTTCGTGGTGCGTTTATTTGTTTCCGTTGCCGTTAGTGCGTCAATAACGTCATTATGTAGTGCTGCGGTGTGAGGAGCGCCAGTACGTACCCTATGAAGAAGAACACTACGTGCGGTAAGCCGGGTGTAACCCATATTTCCTCGTCGCTTTGAATTTCTCCTTTTGCGATAGCCCCTTTAATGCGTTCTTTAATGCGTTCCTCTTCCTCATCATCGTCAGAAAAGGATGGCCGACATATAAACTCTCCTTTACCTACTGGAATGGTGAGCGGGTACGTAAACTTCTTCTCTAGCATTTCTTTGACATTCATAGGTCTCCCGAAGAATATTAGGTACGCCTTCCTGCCCTCCTTACATCTTACCTTTTTGAGGAGCGGTTTGTAGAGGAGGGTGTTGCATAGAGCGTAGTACATCATTAAGCCTAGAGGTATTAGTAGGGAGTATAATAGCGTGAGCAATGATATCGGGAACACGAGGAACTGTGGGTGTGCGAGCGCTATCATCAGTAGGGCAAGGAAGTCCGCACCACCGATCATGCCCAGCAAAGACATCACGAAGACTATAAGAACAGGAAACATGGAAAGGGCCGTGTGCAAGGGGTCGTACTTCCCTGAAAGAATGTTAATTATCACGGATGTAATTATTGCCGGTACCCAAGTTACTTCCGGTATGTCCCTATACTTAATGTCTCTGTAAGATGCGTACGTAAGCGTGACTAGGATGGATGCCACTATCAGTGTCTTGAATCCGATCCACAAAACTTCACTCCTCAATATCCCTGATACCAACGTCGGTGATCACGAAAACTGCCTCGCCCTCAGGTAAGTGTGGTGCGTCAACCACCCTAGCTATTCTTCTGTTGCCCCTGCCCTTCCTTAGTTGCACCCTAACGCCTGGCGCGTGGGCTAGGACGTGGCCCCCTACAGCCTGCGTTGGGTCACCGTAGAATACGTCTGGTTTGGCCATGACTTGGTTAGTTACGACCACGGCAACGTCATATATGTCCGCTATCCTGGCTAATTGGTGTAGGTGTCTGTTAAGTTTCTGTTGCCGAGTAGCTAAGTTCTCCCTGCCTGGGTACTCGGCCCTGAAGTGGCTCATGACGGAGTCCACAACAACTAATTTGATGTTCTCCTTAGGTATGAGCTCCATTGCCTCCTTCACGATTGCCATCTGGTGATCTGTGCTTAATGCCCTAGCCCAGATTATGTTCTCCATCACCTTATCCGGGTCTAGCCCTAAGCCCCTAGCCATCGCCTCTATGCGTTCCCACCTAAACGTCCCCTCAGTATCAATATACAGGGCCTTACCCTCTAACCCACCTTTCTCTCTAGGAAGCTGCACATTCACTGAGAGCTGATGACAAATGTTAGTTTTCCCGCTTCCGAACTCCCCGAAGAATTCCGTTATGGTTTTCGTTTCCACGCCGCCTCCAAGCAGTTCGTCAAGGCGCCTAGACCCGGTGGTTATCCTGCCTAAATTCATCCTTTCCCTCTTCAGCTCGAGAGCCGTCTTAAACCTCAGGCCAAGTGCCTCCCTAGCCTTATTGACTATCCTCTGCGCTGTTGGTGTCGGTATCCCAACAACGCTTGCCAACTCGCTAACGTTAGCTACTGCGAGTGCCTCCAACGTCTTGTATCCAGCTTCGGATAATTTCCTAAGTAGTGATGGGCTTAAACCTAGGTCCTCTAAGCTCTTGACTTTTCTTTCAGTTTCGGCCTCCTCCATTACCCTCTCTACACCAGTTGAAACCCTTTCTCTAGGCTATTAAGTTTTGTAGGCGTGGGGCTGAGCCTCACGTGCAGTACTCGATATTACCTAGTGCTAGGGTATGATCATATGCAGTATTACGTTTGCCTTACTCATTTTTATACGCCATGACTCAAGAGGTGATAGAGGCTAGAGAATGAGGGTCCTCCTGATTCATGCTGAGGATTTCTCATATGATGTGAAATCTAGGGCAGTCCATGAGGCTGAGGGAAGTATTAAGGGAAGGGAGCATGTCTGTGTGCGGAACGCACTGGTTGTTTTCACAGCTGTCGAGCAAGATGACTGCAACGCATCGCAGGAGCACCTCTCGAACATCGCGCAGGACATATGCCGCCACGCACATAACGTTAAGGCAGATAACATCGTGCTTTACCCATATGCTCACCTTTCAAGTAATCTAGCTAAGGCTAAGTGCGCCCTGAGAATCCTTAAGGATCTTGAAACCACCTTAAGAGGGATCTGTACTGACGTAAGTATTATGCGGGCACCCTTCGGTTGGTATAAAGCCTTCAAAATAGCTTGCTACGGGCACCCATTATCGGAACTTTCAAGAGAGTACCACGTAAGTAGCGCATTGGTTTCTTTGAAACCCTCGAGGCTGATCGAGCAGCTAAAGTGTGATATTCTCTTAAAGGAGGATAATGACTTACAACTTTTAGAACCTAGCACAGCCAAGTACGTTAATGTGGTCAACCTGCTTGAGCAACTCATGAGTGCTGGAAAGAACACCTTGGATAGGGGCTATATGAGTAAGGTGCGCCTACTCACTAGTAAGTTCGGGGTGCTTAACCGGAACTTCCTAGGCAAAGGTGAAATTATCGTTGCCGAAATACGTAGGCTTAACGAGAAGATCATTCAACAGGTAGGAGGAATAACAACGTTAAGTAAGGTAACGTCGCTAGGAGGTTACATAGTGACTAGGGAAGGACTAGGAACGGACTTACACGCATTATGCTCCTCCGTATACTTCAACATGAAGGAGTCAGGCATAATAAATGATGTAGAGAATGAAGCATTGTTGACTGAGGTCTCGTGGGTAGGGGATACGGTATATGATAAAGGAGGTGATCCATTATCCTCCGACACCGCCCCGATCTTCATTCAGGTGCTTCGCGACACTTCTAAAGCACTGAGTTCAGTGGCTAGTATTATCAACATCGTTGCTGAAGTACTTACGAAATGCATGGGCATTGAGTTAATAGCCGTAGTGATCGGCAAGAAAAACCTTGTAAGGGAAGTTCTTGGTAAGTTAGGGATAGCGCGGACTATAGGTGTGGCTTGCGATACTAATGACAGTGAATTCCTTGAAGTAACCCTAACCACCACGCTTGGCAAAACACGTATTCCGCTAACTTCCGCAACGCTCCTACGTTCAAGCGACTCATCCTCATCCGTGGCAGCAGCATCAACTCTCACTGGCCCCTTCCTAAGGCTAATCTACACCATCTTCTTCAGTAATGCCCTACAGAGGATGAATTCCGGTAAAACACCTTATATTCCTGCGTGCATGTCCCCTGTCCAAGTCTGCGTAATCCCCGTGAAGCCCGAACATCGAGACTACGCTGAGAAGGTGCGTAGTAGACTAGTTAATGAGGGTATTCGAGCTGATGTTGATGCAAGGAACATTAGTTTAGGCAGGAGGATACGTGATGCGGGTAGGGAATGGGTGCCGTACATAGTTGTGGTCGGCGATAGGGAAGCGCTTTCCGGAACGGTTAACGTACGTATGCGTGTCGAAGGTATTCAGAGATCCATGAGTGTAGATGACTTAGTAAGAGCAGTAAAGGCGACATGCCCATATATCTACGAGTAGTTTTAATGAATGAGTGAATGATGAGCGTTGCCGGACTGATTAAATGATGTTAATGCACCTCCACTGACCAACTAATTTAACTATGGGTGTTAGTCCAATCTCTCAAGGATCTCGTGAAACGTGTTTTTCTTGCATTTCGGGCAGTAATGATAGATCTTATCCATGTCGCTTATGTTATAGCTGACCTTAAGAATCCAGACAGAACCACATTTAGTGCACCTAAGTCTCCACGACGTCATCTTCCACTCCACCTTTTCATGACGGATAAGGATTAAAAGCTCTCTGAGAACACATTTTCACGAGACTATGTGGATGACCTCTGGTGGGCCCGTGGCTCAGCCAGGCAGAGCGGCGGACCCCCTCGGGGGCCGGAGCTCCAGTCCAGTGCTACGGGTCTGCGGACCTAGTGAGGGATGACATGAAGAATCCCCTGGGAGAGACCCGTAGGTCGGGGGTTCAAATCCCCCCGGGCCCACCACACCCTAAGTGGGGCAAAGGGCTCCTAAGGCTCCTAACCTTTCCACTATATCCCTAAGACCTACCTACCCTATGGATACCTAACTGTAGGGTAACTTACGTTAGAATTTTGGAACTATTACACTCAACTAGCGCGGAGGGAGCTAACAGTGTTCAGCGCTTTGGCCCCACATCATAGCGTGAGGCTCAGCTAGGGGATCCTTTCCTTAACTCATCATTACTTCACTTCTCTCTAATATCGAATGTCTCACAGTTATTATTACTCGAATGGATTGAAGCTCCAGTACTCCGTCATTCTCCTTCTCTTAACTTCCCTCATGAGTCTGTCAATGTATTTGTAAACGGTGGAGTGCTTACGTCCTTGAATTAACATTTCGAGCGCCTCTCTGGCGACCTGCGCGCTCTCGTAGTCCCCTATTATAACTACCTTGTCCCGACCGATGTTTATTGTGGTGCCGGTCATTTGCTCTATGTTTCTCCGCGCTTTCCCTTTCTCACCGATTAGCCTTCCTTTAATTCTCTTGAGGTGATTAGGCGATTCCCCGATTACCTCCTTTAGGTCTATTATCATTAATACCTGATCCTCCTCGAGAACCCTCCACGCTTTCTCAGGAGACACGCCGGCTGCGACCGCTCTTATGAAGTCTCTGGCCTTGAGTAGCCTGTCGACCCGGGTTGCAGGTGTGGCCGGCTCTATTATTACTGCACCATTCGTGCTATCCACCGTGATTTTTGTGCTGGTCCTGGCCTCTAGTTCCCGTAGTACTCTGCCGCCTTCACCGATTAGTGCACCTATCCTATCCACTGGAATTCTTAGGTAGAGCCTGGTCGCTCCTGGCGTTAAGTCCCCTTCTTGACTCACACTCCCACCTCTACACTAAAAATGACTCCACAGATTAAGAAATCAGTGCTAGGTATCCCTTTAGATCCTCACCTGTTACAAACCTAAACATCTCCCTTATATCTGGAGTATTAATACCTACCTCGTCGCTGAAGAAGCGCTTGATATTCCTTAGATCCCTGACCAGTAATTCCATGGCGTGGGGGTGACTTATCTTTACAGCTTGACTCACGTCGATTATGTAGTGCTTACCTCGCCACACCATTATGTTGTATTCACTGAGGTCACCATGAACTAAACGCGCGCCCCTGTACGCTTTGCGTATGTCATCAAGCACGGCCCAGAAGATCCTTTCAAACTCTTTACTATCTAGGATTACCTCTTTAAGGAGTGGTGCCCTCACCCCCTTCTCTCCAATGAACTGAAGCACTAGGATATTGTCATGCTGTGCTATAGGTTCCGGGACAGAAACACCCGCATTATATAATAGTTTGTAGTTCTTGAATTCCTTCCGCGCCCATAACACCATGAGTTTCCTGGTCGATTTAGGTATGTAGGAATCGAACCTCGGATCACCGATTATATATTTTAACATGCCTTTCTTGAACTCCGCTGTCGCTGTTAAGTATATCTTAACCGCTAAGTCCTCACCCTTGGGCGAAACCCCCCAGTAAACCCGAGCCTCTTTTCCAGCGCTCACTACCCCCTTTAACTCGTAAAGCACGCCTTTTCGAACTAAGTCCAGCAATGATTTTACGGTGGCGACATCGAAAACCTCCTCCACGGTTTCAAATAAGTCCTTATCTACCTCTCGTCTCTCCTTACCTGTTATCCTGTAGTACTCATCCAGAAACCTATCTATGTCTTTCCGCGCTATTAGAACTCACCCTCATATTCGAGAAGCGCGGGGTCCAGATACCCCTGCTCTAGAAGTTTCTTCTTTTCATCGCGGGTGTACCTGTACAGTACGTCACCACGGTCATCACGGAATTCCCAAACACCTAATAATACTATGTCCTTCTTGTTTATCCACATTCTACGCCGTAACTTGCCGGGTATCCTAGCCATCCTCTCCTTACCATCCATACAGAATACCTTCACGTAGTTGCCCCCGATAATGTCTGTGACCACACAAAGTACCTGCCCTTCCTCTGTCGGTAAGAGAAGCTCCTCACTCTCCTCATGCCGGGCCTTTTTCTTTTTCTTCCCTTTAGCCACTTCCCCCTCCACCTATATGAGTAGGTATGCCTTACCCTTATAAATTAGTATTTTTACACGTGATCCGAGGTTGAGTATTCTCGGGGATTTAATGAAGTATATATTGCCTGAGCCCGTGGCCTGAACGACGGTCTTCCCTCCCTCGTAGTTCAGTATTCTCCCGTCAAGGATAGCATAGTCCTTCTCGTTTAAGTACCTGAAATCACCTTTCCATATGTCATCATGCCTGAGTGACACGACCTTACCATCGCTTAATCTTTTAATTATTACTCTCCCCTTCCTCAACTTCATAACTTCGGCGGGTTCTCCTTCGTACTCTATGATGTCACCTGAGACCAGACCTGGTAGTCTGGCCGAAATAGTTAGCTTGCTCCTGCGTTTTCCACCTAAGTATCCCGTGTTCTCCCACGTCATGGTTATCTTCGCGGCATACTCTCTTTTCAGTATATTTGCTACGTAGCGCCCGATCGCTTGGTTACTTAACTTAACGTCCACACCATCCTTATGCTCCTTAATCTCAACGATGCTTTCCCTGAATTCCTTAACCTTAGCTAACCTGCTACCTATGTCACGCATCACGTCAAACCTCAGAGGCGCTACGGTCCTTATTTGAAGCAAGGCTTCATAGCTTCCACTACGGCTACGTAAGCATGGAGGGCAGAGCTTCTTATGTAGCTCTACATGGGTTACGGCGTTCTGAGATAGGCTTATGTCTTTGTGGCGAGCTACTATGCGTAGGTGAATCATTCCGGAATCTATCCTCACAACTTTTACCTTCACATTCTCTAGCCCAGGGTAAATGTTATGTCTTTTCACTATGGTTTCATTTATGAAGTACTCAATAGCGTCCTCCACGCTTTCCCCTACGCGAACCCAGTCTCCGTGTATGTGAAGTGCCCCACATGCGGGGCATATAGTTACCCGTATCTTCGTCGGTAATTCTAGTATCCCTCTTTCCTTAATGAAGCATTTCGGGCATAAACCGTCTATTATGGGAGTGTCAGGCCCCTCTTCCCGGCCGCAACGCACGCAGAACCTTCTGCCCATGGCTCTAACCCGAGTAGGTACCTTAGTTTTCACATTCTCACGAACTGCGCGTAAGGTACTCCATTCACCCTTAGCACCGATTCGGGATGTATTAAGCCGGCGCGCACAGCGCTCTTCACTATGTTCCTCCCGACAAGCATGCCCGTATAGGCTTGCTTGACGTAGTCTAGAGCCTCATCCACATCCGCAAGGAACCCGCCAAAGAATTCCTCATTAACCTCGAGCCTGACTTCCCCCTCACTGTATGTTTTACCTAGCGTATCCTCGTCACAGACAGCCACAACTAACCTAGGGTATCCTGACTCATCACTCACATCATGTACCTTTACGTACACCTTACTGCTGTTCTCAGCGTGTTGCTTCATAACTGTTCAGTCCTTTGTGTGAGCCTTTATATTGGTTTTACGGGTGTCTCAGCACCGCAGGCTAAACACCTGATGATCCATACTTTACCCTTTCTCCTTAACTCAGTCTGGTACGATCCGCAGGTTTGACACTTGACGTAGGTGTCTAAGAATCGCTTAAATAATGAGTTGATTGTCTGTGTTGATACTCTTGAGTATATTATGAACGTTCCTGAGTCGTCTATCGATCCCCTCGCAGCAAGTTCCTTCAGGAGGTACCTAGCACAGATCCTCGGCTCACGGAGCAGAACATCACACACTTCTTTGAAGTTCTTTATGTGTGTCTGTAGGCCGACATGCACTATGTTCAGTGATGGTATGTCTAGCCTCGGAGGTTCCCTTCGCTCAGGCAACTTCTCGTACAGGCGATCCAGCAGCTGTTGGTAGTCTAGCGCGTCATCCTCCATTTAACGCACCACTAAGGCTTGTGCTCTGAGGTTTTTAAGCTGATTTATCAGGCTATACCGATGGTCAAAAACTAATGAGAGTGTATATTGAGACCTACGGATGTGCTCTGAACAAGGCTGACACATCCTTAATGAAGGCGCTCCTACAGAGATGTGGGTGTGAGGTAGTTAGTAGTGTTGAGGATGCGGACGTCATAATAATTAACACATGTACGGTTCGTTTGGACACTGAGCAACGCATACTTAAGAGGTTAAGGGAACTTAAGGAGATTGCAAGGAAGGTAAATGCTAAGCTAGTTATTGCTGGTTGCATGGTTTCCGCCCAGCCCTACATGCTTCATAAGTTCGTTCCCGAAGCCTCACTCATATCCCCCCAAAATATACACCGTATATGCGAGATTGTGTGGTCGAGGAAGACCGAGTTCCTTATTAAGGGGGAGCGCGACACCAGCAAGCTACCGCTTCATATCGAAGGTAGCGTCGCCATCATACCTGTGGCTGAGGGATGCTTAGGCAACTGCGCATACTGCATAACCAAGATAGCTAGGCGTAGGCTGAAGTCCTACCCTCCCCAGCTAATAGTTAACGCTGTCCGTAAGGCCGTCAAGAGCGGTGCTGTCGAGATCGACTTGACGGCTCAAGACACTGCATCCTACGGCTTAGACTTAGGGCCGGGAGGGCCAAGATTACCTGACTTGATTAATGAGATATTAAGAAAGGTTCCCGGCAACTACTTCATTCGCGTTGGTATGGCGAACCCTAACACCTTAGAACCCATACTGGATGACTTGATAGAGATTCTTAAGGAACCTAGAGTCTTTAAGTACGTTCACATACCACTACAATCCGCAAGTGACCGCGTGCTTAAGGTAATGCGTAGGAAGTATACCTTTGACGAGTTCAAGTACATCATTCGGCGCCTACGTTCCAGAATACCTGAGGTAACCATAGCCACCGACATAATAGTGGGTCATCCAGGGGAGGATGAGGAGGCTTTTCGAGCTACGTTAGAAGCTGTTAAGGAGTTAATGTTTGACAAAGTCCACCTAGCTCAATACACACCCAGACCCCGGACAGAGGCCGCTGCAATGCCGCAGGTGCCCGACCCCGTCAAGAAGCGCCGCAGCACAATCCTTGCTAAACTCATCGAGGAGGTTGGCCTTACGGTGAATAAGCAATACGTCGGTTCCCGTGCAGAAGCCGTGTTAACGCACCTCAGCTTCCGGGGCTCCGTTATAGGGAGGTTATTCAATTACAAGCCGGTAGTACTTACTGACGCCAACCCGAACTTAATAGGGTCACAGGTACACGTCTTAATTCAGGATGCAACCTTCTACGACCTGCGGGGTTCGCTGATCCATGTAAGTACCATTAAAAACATTCGCAAGCATATCAACTCAATTTAATGAATAAGTAAGTGCTCCCCTAGAGACCCACGAAAAAACTTGGGATAAGCTTATATGGCACTATATTCTAGAGCAATTGATGCAAGAGTGCGTGGGAGCATGGCAGAAATCAGCATCGAAAACGACATCGTCGTGGGTAAACACCTCTACGCCAACATGTATGGCATAGACAGGAATATACTTACTGATGAAGCTAAACTTCGTGAAACGGTTCTCGAGGCTGTCAAAGCCGCTGGGGCCACCCTAATAGAGCTGAAGTCGTGGGTAGTTGGGGGGAAGAAAGGGGGAGTATCAGTAATAGCGCTAGTCAATGAATCACACATAGCTGTCCACACATGGGTAGAGTACGCCTACGCAACCGTAGATATATACACATGCGGTGCTCACACAGACCCGTGGGCGGCATTCGACGTGATACTAAGGACGTTAAGACCTAAGAAGTACAAGGTGGGGTACGCTGACAGGTCTTCCACAACTCTAGATTAACCTGCCCTCACTTAAACAACTTAATAAACCCCTCACAACAAATTACCACTGGGCCGCGGTAGCTCAGCTCGGTAGAGCGCCGCCCTGGTAAGGCGGAGGTCCCGGGTTCAAATCCCGGCCGCGGCTCCACTTAATCTCCATTATTAGTATTTGAGAACCCTAACGGTTATTCACATTGTCAGCACCCTCATGTACTCTGCCTTATATTACTTTGCTACACTTTGTCTCAATATTAAGAATTTTTCATGGACGGTGTTTTAGCTAATTATGCAAAATATTAATTTGCTGTGGCATATTAACTATTTAATCGCCATAATCTTTAACAAAATGATATTTACTGTCGCCTAGCTATTAATTAGAGATCCAGAAAAATTGTTGTCCTTACTTTAAAACGTCAGTTTTCCTTTTCTTTTAAGAGTTTAAAGCAGTTCGCGGTGCTGGCAGTGAATGAGGTATTAGGTTGGGTAATGCCGGCATCGCGAACTGAGTCGTTCAGGGTTAGAATTGGAGACAGGGAAGTTAAGGTTAAGGTCAGGAATCCGCGGGTTGCTAAACTTCTTCAGGAGAGTGTCAATGCAGGTGTTGAGGTGTTTGTGGGGCTTAAGGCTTCGAACCTTGATGGCGGTAGCGTCGTCGCGGAAGATGTTAGGATTGTGCATAGAGGTATGGTTAGACCTCCTTACGAGGATGTTGACCCGTCGATACCCGCTACCTTTGCTAGGAGGAGTTACTTAGCTATAAGGCTCCCTAAGTATCAGAAGGTACTGAAGGTGCAACACGTCATACTGAAGTCCGCACGCCGGTTTCTGGAGGAGGAGGGCTTCACGGAGTTGCTCCCGCCAGTGATTAGCACCGCGAGCGACCCGGGTCTTAGAGGTGCACGGAAGCTTAAGACCGTGCTTTACGGTCGGGAGTACGAGTTAATGTCCAGCATAGTAATGTTTAAGCAGGTAGCCGCGTCAGCCCTAGGGAAGGTGTACTTCATCGCTAGGAACGTTAGGGAGGAACCACCTGAGAACGCCGCAACGTGGCGGCACTTAGTGGAGTTCACTCAGCTTGACTTAGAGCAGGTCGGGGCAAGCATGGAGGAATTGATGAGGTTAGGTGAGAGGCTAATTAGCAGGATCTGTGTGGATGTGTTGAGCGAGGCAGGAAGCATAGTGAGGGAATTCAACCCGGGCATTGAATGCCCCACACCGCCCTTTAAGAGAATAACGTTTAGGGAGGCTGCCCAACTAGCGAGGAGCCTCGGCGAACCCACCCCAGAGTACGGGGAACTCACGCAGAAGGGGGAGGAAGCTATAAGTAAGCATTTCAGTGAGCCCTTCTGGATAGTTAACTTCCCCTCAGCGTCCCGCGGATTCTATTACCTAAGGGACCCACGAGACCCCAGGTATAACCGGGACTTCAATTTAATACTCCCAGGAGGCTTTGGCGAGGTAATGGACGGTGGTGAACGGGAGTACAGGTACGAGGAAGTACTCGCCAGACTCAATGAGCTAGGGGAGGATCTAAGCAAGTACTCATGGTTCCTTGACGCACTAAAGATCGGGTTAGCACCGTCCGCCGGTTTCGGATTAGGAATAGAGAGACTGACTAGGTACATACTGAACTTAAGGTACGTTTGGGAGGCTACAGCATTCCCCAAGCCCCCTGGCGTAACTGATGCGCCATAATGATTGAAAGCAACTTTACCAAGAACACTTACCACAGCATGCATGAAAACTCATTAGCAAAAATGATACACAACAAAAGGACTGAGCGAATATGGATGAACTAGACATTAAGATAATTAAGGCGTTACAGGAGAATGCACGCCTCAAAGCATCAGAGCTAGCAAGGATTCTCAAAAGGCCGCGCTCCACGATATTGCAGAGAATGGAGAAACTCAAAGATGAAGGCGTTATCCTGGGGTACAGCGCCGTAGTGAATCCGTGGAAACTCGGCTATAACTACCTTGCATACATAATGCTAAGGATAAGACGAGGTATCTACGCCAGGCTAGATCAGGTGCAGATAGCCAGGAAAATACTTGAAGATACTTCCACCAGAAACGACCTACCCTACGTTGAGGAGGCGAGTATAGTTACCGGTACGTATGACATAATGCTGAAGGTCTGGATCCGCGACTGGGCCGAGCTCTCCAAATTCCTCCTAAACTACCTATCAAAGATAGAGGAAGTAGCGTCCACAGAAACATTTATGGTGCTACAGAAACTCCCGGAGAAACCTAGACCCATACCGCCTAGGGGTGATACCATTGAACAAAGAAAGTATGCAAGGTAAGTACGTAACGTGCGTAAAGAACATAGAATTCCACGCCGCACACGCCACCCCAGTCAACGGTACGCCACTACTACACGGTCATACATTCATAGTTAACGTTTGTATCGAAGGAAGGTTAACGGAGAAAAACTGGGTAATAGACTTCACAATTCTTTCCGACGTCGTGAAGGAGATTATTGATCGGGAGTATAACTTCAGACTACTCCTCAACAGGAAAGACGCGTCGAGGGTCAAGATAATCGCACCCTTCGAGGTTAAGATAGCGTATATTGATGGTCCTCCCACCGCTGAGTCTCTAGCTAGAGATATATGTCAGAGATTAAACGAATATTTATCTAGAAGAGGCATGCTGGGCAATATTAAGGCATGTAGGGTAACGGTGTGTGAGGGCAGTAACCTTTGCGCTGAACACGTGACTTACCTTACGATGGAATAAGCAACCCTACTCACCACTATTGTTAAACCTAGCATGCAGGCAACTAAACACTCAGCAACCCATAGGAAGGGATTGAGTGACGTTAGCGCGTAACCTAAGCTAAACAACGCTGTTGACAGGCTAAGCACCATGCTGAGTTTCGTGAAGGCTCCCCAAATATTGTAGCTACTAGTAACCTTCAGTAATGTCTTGAGCACCTTACTGTTCCTTATTTTCCGGTACTCCGCAAACCTGCTAACCTCCTGTAAACCAGCCTCAGTTAACCTGTAGTAGATATCCATCCTACCATTTCCACGTGACTTCAGCACCTTCCTGAGGAAACCTAGTTTCCCGTGCTTGCTCGTAGCAATGTCCAAGTAGCTTGATAAGGTTGCCGGCGTAACGCCAAGCCTTTTTGCGAGCTCACTCAGCGACATCTCCTTGCGCTCCGTTAAACCTAGGATTAGTAAGGCATCGTAAATGTACTTAAACGTTAAGAGATTCTTCGCGACGTCAAAGGATGTTTGCCTACCGTAATCAGTGTTAATGACGTCACTCAATGAAGCATCGATACCTTCACGCTGTCCTCCACCCAGTAACTTAAGCACCTTACGAACAAATTTATCCCCCTCCTCGGTGAGAACGTATGTTCCGTCATGACGACGCAACACTAGACCCTTAGAAATTAGCTTTGTAAGCGCGTCATACACGGACTTAGTCCTTATGCCTAGGGCTAGTGCAGCTTCCCTAGCACGTATACCTTTAGGTTTACTACCCATGTACAGTATTAGTTCAAGCTGGATCGTTGACTTAGCGAAATCCAGTACTGAATCAAGCTCCCTTAAAAGCTCTATTCCGCTCGCAAGTAATACACCACTCTTTCGTGCTAACGCGCACATCATCCCTCCCTACGTATTACGGTAAAAAGTAGCTAATAGTTGAAATACTCATGGAATCACTAGTTCGTTGGAAGAAAAGTTTTTGAATACCTCCTCTCCAGTATAGTGCCTATGCGGTAAGACATCTCCGTTAAAGTATCCAGTAAAACATGCATGCTACGTCTCTCAGCTAAGTACCCGTAGGATGCCTTTAGAAGAAGCCAGATACTCCTCGCTAAGGGAACCAGAAAATACACCCATCCTGACCGCCTCCTATAGAACATGTAAACGTAGCCTGGATGACTCGGCAACCTATCAGCTAAGGCCGAAACAAAGCTCACTTCACTATCGTCACCTACGTGACACCCAAGCATGCTCCCATCGCTAAGCAAGCATGCATTAACTATCAACCTACCGTCAACGAACATGCCAAGGAATTCCTTAGGTACATCCACCCCACTCCCCTACCAGTACGTCGCAGGCATTCATTAAAAAAGGCGAGTCAGCATTCCGCGGTCCTCAGAGTAATGCCTTGATTAGTTAGGCGTTCCGCGTAGTCGCAAGGCGGTTATGACGCACCGTAGAACCGCCGAACCGGTGCGTGCCTTATAAGCGACACGCACTCGCCTCACCTCATGAGGTGACACCTAACATGAACCTCAGGAGGAAGTCAAAGAAAGGCATAACCGGTATCGAAGCCGCCATCGTCATGATAGCGTTCGTAGTCGTGGCGGCGGCGCTAGCGTTCGTAGTACTAAACATGGGTATGTTCACAACCCAGAAAGCTAAGGAAGCAATACAGACAGGCTTAGAAGGAGCCACCTCAGCACTGCAGGTGGACGGCAGTACTGCAGCCCTGGTCAGCGCTAACAGCAAAGTCGACTTAATAGCTGTACCTGTTAAGTTAGCGCCAGGGAAGCAAGCCGTAGATCTAGGGGTTAACAGGACGTCAATATCGGTGTTGATAGCTGATGAGAATATAGCCCTAGAGAATGCGTATGCTGGAGCAATATACGTTGATGGAAGTAAGGTATACCTGTCGAATACTAATGGCACATATGACATAACGGCTAATCTGAGCGCAACGCAGATAAATAACCTAACAGCTATAGCTGACTACATAAGTAAGACGAACCCGTCTGGCCCCGTGGTATATGTAGTATTCATAAAGGACGTAAAGCCTGATACGGTGCTCCAGAACGGCGAGAAGGCACTAGTTATAGTGTACCTACCAAGCAACTATGCTCTGGGATCGTACGCATCAATAAGTATTGAGGTAAGGCCACCTGCTGGCGCGCCTCTGACGATCGACCGTACAATGCCTGCAACGCTACCAGCAAACTCGGTCATAACGCTCGGGTGAGGTAGGGTAAAATGATCATAAGTGTAAATAGGAAAATAAAAGGTGATTTTTATCTGAAGCTTAAGTTATCCAACATAATTTGCTTTGTACTTATTTTTTCCGTTGTATGTGTAGCCGTGCTAGCTTTAACGATATACCACATTATAGTATATCTACATCAATCACTGCCATACTGGAAGCTCCTAGGGGCATCACTAATTGCTGGGATACTCTTGCACTTTTCTCTAGTAGCAATGAAAGGCCTCGTAAAGGGGGTGAGAAGCAATTGAGGACTTCATTGATGAGGTATGGCCCTGTAGGTGCGTCGTCTGCAGGTTTAGTGTACGGAAACTGCTCCGCTTCCTTGTGCAGAGGTGGTCGTATGGGAAGGAAAATGAGAAGGGGGTGGTCTCGATGAGTGAGGCAAGTAAAGTAGAAACTAAGGCGAGAAGGGATGAGGATCTAAGTCAATTAGTTGAGGCTCTGAAGGAGGCGGTAATGGAGCTTAGGGAAACCGTTACTGAACTGACGAACCCTCTAAATAGGCTGACGTATAGTGGTGAGAGTGTTGAAGGAACTAGCAATTACAGAGCTAAGGTGGAGACCATACCATTAAGTAGTCCCACGGAAAGGAGAAGCGAGGGAAACAACGTATCGAGCAGTACTGATAGCGAGTTAGTTTCTGAAACCACAGCAAGCACGCCGGGCACCACGTCATCTGAGGAAAGAGGTAATCTGGAAAGCCTAGTGGGTTATGTATCGCCGAGAGCGACACGCTCGGCTCCCAGCGCCGAGAATAGGTTACGAAGAATAATGCGGTTAATGCGTGTTGTGTTCAACTTAAGGGGTAGGGTGCCGCCTGAACTACTCGAGCGCTACATAGAGATCTTTGTAGGCCTTAGGCTAATAACTAGGGAAGATGCTGACTTAGTTAAGAATGTTCTCAGGGCCATTAACGAGGGCTATGCTAGTGGATTAGGGCCTGAGGAGCAGATACTCCTCATGACGATACTCGCTAAGGGCTTAGGCATAAACGATGAGGCTCTAGAGGAGGAGGCGTTACGGGTAATTGCCGAGAACCTCGTGAGGAAAACTCCTTCCAGGGGTGGTGATGGGCCCCGCGGTCACCCGGGAGAGCCCCCCACCAATAAGGCGGGCTGAGGGATCATGAATGGGCGAGTCGACAGCGATAGTGCACGCTATCCTAACGATAGTGGGTGTGATACTAGCGTCAATATTCGCAGCTTACGTTATAGGTAGAATGGGGTATGTCAATAGCGTACTGTCTAACGTAATAAACAGTAAGCTGGAGGAGTTGCAAACCAACATTAAGATAGTGGCTGGGTTTTACAATCAAACGCAGGGCGAGTACGTAATATATGTAAAGAATGTCGGAGGTATTGAGATATCGGAGACGGATCTCTACAATAGGTCAGAGGTGTACATAGGACCATACAATGGATACCCCAGGATGTTCCTGATATCGAGCGTTGTATCATCAACAACCGCAAACATCGTTGATCTGGATGGTGATAACGTCTGGGATCCCGGGGAAACTATCGTGATTAAGGTTCCATACAATACCACGGGCTTAGGGGCTGTCGAGGTGAAGGTTGTTCTCCCGTCCGGCGCGTATGCTGAGGAGGTGTTGCCAGGGTGACAAACCATGCCAAGCGAAGTAACGATAACTGGAGCTATAGTCGCGTTCGTGCTCATGTCATTAATAGTTGCGGGCGTCTCACTAATAGTTACTGCAGTACTTGTACTGCATAATCAAGCAACCGCTAGCTTGGAGAAGGAGGCCCTAGCCGCCCATCAGATGATACTCGTACTTAATGGAACGATCGTAAACTCAACGGCGTTGAGGATAAACTTCACGGTAAGGGGCGTGTCTCTAATCCCATTAACAGCAATGCAGGTAGTGGTCAGGTACGTTAACACGCTTAACGAGACAGAGACATACCTACTGAACTACGGCAGCAACCCTGGCTGGTTGCTTGACGCGATATATGTCGGCAACACGACTCGAAGCCTTTCTTCTGGGGACTACCTAGCGCCGGGAGAGAAAGCCGAAATCACTGTAACTTTACCAACCCCCTCCTCCGGCACACAACCAATACTGGTAATCCTTGTTTCCCCCTCGGGCTCTAAGGGCGAGTATGCTCTGGGGTGATAGGGGTGAGGCGCGTCATAATTTCCACGGGAAATGAGGAGCTCGACATAAGGCTAGGGGGAGGGTTCCCGCACCCGAACTTAATGCTTATTGAAGGGGATCACGGATCCGGTAAGAGTGCCTTAGGGCAGCAGTTCCTTTATGGAGCGCTTAAGAGAGGGCTTAGGGGGTTAGTGGTAGCTACTGAGGTTACGCCGAGGGAGCTGATTAGGAGCATGAAGGAAATACAGTTAGTTGATGTCGACAAGTTCTACATGTTCGGGCAACTACGCATACTCACGCTTCATCTTAAGAGGTTTGAGTGGAGACGCCAGTTAGGACGCTTGATACTACCTACGCTGGCCGAATACCTAGAGAAGAACGGGGAACGCTTTGATGTAGCCCTCATAGATTCATTAACGCAGCTACTGACATACGCGAACACAAGCACCGTGCTGAATTTCATGAAGAGATTGAGACTCCTCACGAGCGTAGGGAAGTCCATGATACTGACAATGCATCCTAACGCGGTGGAACATACACTAGCATCTAAAATACGCGGGATGTGTGACGGGTACATCAAGGTTAGGAATGAAGCCATAGGTGGCAGGATACTGAAGGTTATGAGCATAGTTAAGATGAGGGGGATGCCCCCTGGAGCTGAGACCTCAATTACCTTCGATGTTGACCCCGCAATGGGTATTAAGATAGTCCCGATTAAGGCGGCTAAGGCGTAAGGAGGTGAGGCGTATGGCACTGAAGGTGCCTGTTCCGAAACTACGACTCAAAAGGAAGAGAGTTGAGGAAGTTAAGTTTAGCGCAGAGTGCAAACTACCTTACCATGAGGAGGAAGAACCGTGGTACTTGAAGGAGTACATAGCGCAGGTTAGGGAAAAGTACGGAGAGCCTGACTTCGTTGATAAGGTGCCTAGCGAGTATAAGTTCAGGAAGCAATTCAACGTGATCTACCCGGTCGGTGGCGGGATATTCATTCACGCGCTTAGTGAACGAACTGAGGGAGGATATGCTAGGTACATAGTTATAGAGCCGCCTAGACCTCCTGAGGAGATATTGCGTGAGGCTGAAGAGTTAATTGCGGCTAAAATACCTGAAGGCTACGTACCGAAGTCGCCGCAGGAGAAAGCCTGCATGCTGCTTGAGCTAGTTAAATCATCCTTCACTAGCTTAGGAGGCCCTAACGGAGGCAGGAGGAGGTTAGCGTTCAGGAGGCGTGGAGGCAACAGTGGCAACGGAGGTAAGGAGACGGTCAAGTACGTGAAGCCCGAGGAGTTACTTAATGCCGTGATATATCACATAGTCAGGGATAAGATAAGTGTAGGACTGCTCGAGCCCTTCATACGTGACCCGTACATAGAGGACATCTCATGCAGCGGATTAGGCAACATCTTCATAATACATAAGGTGTTTGGACCTATGGAGAGTAATGTAGGGTTTAAAAGTCATGATGAGCTCAATGCGTACTTAATAGCACTAGCTGAGAAGATCGGTAAGCCACTCTCAAACGCTAGACCCATAGTGGACGCGACATTACCTGACGGCTCACGTATAAACATAGTGTACGGGACTGACGTTAGCCTAAGAGGCTCTAACTTCACGATCCGTAAGGTCTCGAAGACCCCGCTAAGCGTAACTCAACTCATAAACTGGGGCACCTTCGACGCTAGGGTTGCTGCATACATGTGGATCCTACTGAGGGAGGGCATGAGTGGCTTCATATGTGGTGAAACTGCCAGCGGTAAGACAACCTCACTAACGGCCATGCTCGTGTTCATAAGACCGAGCGCTAAGATAGTGTCTATCGAGGACACTGCTGAGGTCATAGTGCCGCACCCCAACTGGACGAGGGAACTAACCAGAGATACTGGCAAGCCAGAAAGCAGCGTCACGATGTTCGACCTACTCAAGGCCGCCCTCAGGCAACGACCTAACTACATCATAGTCGGCGAGATACGTGGAGCTGAGGGTAACATAGCGTTCCAAGCAATGCAAACAGGCCACCCCGTACTCTCCACGTTCCACGCCGCCGATATAGACAGGCTTGTCCAGAGGCTCACTAACCACCCAATAAACGTGCCGAAAACTAACATGGATTCCTTGAACTTCGCTTGGTTCCAAAGCGCCGTGTACACGAAGCAAGGGTTCCTTGCAAGGAGAATGATTAAGCTCTACGAGCTAATAGGTTATGACCCCTCAACCGACAGCATCCTAGCCGTACCGGTCTTCGTCTGGGACCCGTCAACCGACAGGTTCATATTCAGCGGTAGGGGAGCAAGCTACCTGCTTGAGGAGAAAATAGCTGTAATGAAAGGCATACCTAGGAGCAGGATAAAGGAGATATATGATGAGCTTGAGCTGAGGAGGATGTTCCTAGAGGAAATGGTTAGGCGTAAGGTATTCAACTACTGGGACGTGTGGAAAGCTGTTGTGAAGGCTGATGAATTGGGTGTCGAGGAGGCCCTAAAGAGGTTGAGGGCAGGGGCCCTGCTATGAAGAACGTGAAGTTACCTAAGCCTAAGGATATAGTGCTAAGATCCTTAGTGATATCCTTTATTGCCTACGCCGTGTATTATGCTGTAATGTACGTTAAGATACCGTACCCAACGAACTACGTGATCCTAGGCACTGTTTCCTTCGCGTTATTCATTATTTTCTACATGCCTCAACTAATGGGCATAAAGAAGGAGAGGTACGAACCAGATATAGACTTCATATTCATGCTGGCGCACATGCTTTCAGTAGCATCAAGTAAGACGTCTAACGTGAACGTTGTTGGCTCAGTGTCTAAGGAGAACATTTATGGCAAGTACGCTAAGTTCTTCAAACGCGTTTACCTCCTAGTTAAGGAGTACGGCTACGACTTCCCGCGCGCAATGATGATAGTTAGTAAGGATGCTGAGGGTGTTAAGTACCTTAAGGATTTCATGGAAAGATACGCCGCCGCGGTTATGGTCGGTGAGGACATCGAGAGATTCATGGAGGTCGAGTTAAGGAACTCTATGAACACGTTTGAGTACATATACTCCAGAGTTATGGACTCCGTACGCGTACTTCTAGGAGTATACACAGCCGTTATGACTTCAGTGATATTCGTTATCTCCAACCTACTTGTGTTATCCATAATCTTCGGTGGTGACCTGACGATTATTTACGTGTCCTTCATAGGGTCATTCATAGCCTTGGTTGCTGTGCTAATCACGCTTCGCATAGGTCTACCTAAGGACTTCCTCGTGATTACGGGGAAGGCCCGCAGGAAGGTGCTTGAGGTGCCGTTCATGGCTGTACTCGCTGGCGTTGCCGCTAGCCTCTGGATATTCATAATGTATCTGTTTTACGTTATAAACATTGACGCATACCTCTTGATAGCGGTAGTTGGTCTACTCCTACTCGCGCCGGGCTACCTGATTAGGAAAATAGAGAATCACGTACGCCTAGTTGATGAGGACTTCCCCGTCTTCGTCCGTATGTATGGTAATAACCTCTCAATAATACCGTCTCCCTTAAAAGCCATTGAGCCCCTCACAAGCGTGGTTTTCGGGCGCATAGCGTCAGCTGTGAGAAGGTTACATACGCTCCTAGCCAATAACATTAGCTTTAGCGTAGCTATAAAGGAATTCGCCAAGAGTAGCGCGTCCGAGCTTGTCAGAAGGTCATCAGAGATAATAAGTGACACACTGAAGTTCGGAGGCAACACCTATAAGGTAGGTCTAATACTTTCTGACCTTTCCCTAATGATAAACAGGATAAGGAGACGTAGATTCCAAGTTCATAAAACATTCGAGACCTCTGTTTACGCGCTACACGTAACGAACATACTACTCATAACTTTCATAACGAGCTTGATGTCAATATTCGCTAGGGCGCTATCAAGCATTCAAACACTGATACCGTTCTACGCAATTCCACAGCCTATAATAATGTTACTCAGCTTAAGTACGGCAGTAGCATTAACTGTGATAAACTCCTGTGCACTAACAATGACGAATGGAGGGCTCCGTCACACAGTGATGTATTATATGGGCCTACTTTTGCTCCTAGGTGGTATAAGTGCCTACGCATCAAACATCTTAGTGAATGTAATGATGAAGCCGCTGAGTTCGGTGATGACTCAAGCACTACAGCCAATATACCCCACCACTTAGTAATATTAAGAACTTAAAAGCGGTCGAAGTTCCTCCACCAATTAAACTATGCCTCGCACCAGAGTAAGGCCCTATAATGTACCCGTAGCCTTAAGAACCCGCGTGTCGTGTGTGGCGGGCCCGCGGGGATTTGAACCCCGGATCACCGGCTTAGAAGGCCGGCGCCCTATCCTGGCTAGGCTACGGGCCCTCGCCAATTGGTGTTTTAGTTCCTTGGGTTATTTAGGTTTCGCTTAAGGTATCCCAGCAGATTTACTATTTGGTCTGGGAATTTCCTAAGGACTACGAAGCCCGCTAGGTCATATATCTCATTGGCTTCCATGAGTATGACATAGTCACTGCTAGCGACAACCCCCCTAGAAGCTATAACCTCAGTATCCGCTTTCGACGCTAAGATGACTTCCCATTGAGGGGACAGCGCATGTATCACCTTGGAATGCTCTGCACTCATGCTAACGGACTTGTCTAGGAATAAAGTAACGTTGTTGGGTCTCAGCTCGTCTGTCGCGTCCTTAATGAGTTTAATGGCATTCATAATTGATGGGGTTGAGAAGTCCCTGATCTTCATGCTTCTTAAATCCCTCACTATGCCGTCATCGCATAGGTAAAGTGGTAGCCCCTCAATGGCTGCAGCCACTGTCAGTAACACGTTATACCCGTCAATGATTAAGTGACGTCCTCGAATCTCGCTAACGATCTTTTCTCGAATAAGGGTAACATCATTATCACTGTGTATGCATCGATAAAGTAACATCCTCTCTTCCTTAGACAACAAGTACCTCGACGTGACTAGATTTAACGCGCCTCTCGACTTGTACCCTCGGTTAAGCAGGTATTTGTAATCGATTAGCGCATCAAGTAGCTCTCGACGCAGGTATTCTTCGGGATTTTTTGTCATGTTGTCTTACCTGTTAACGCTGTTAACTGTCTTCGTAGAGCATCACGTATGTTTTCTAGCAGTTCCTTAGTCGCTGGCTTAGGTATGAACCCCGAAGCATGTGTTGGTTTACCGCCTCCCCTCCCACCAAGTTCCCTGATGATTGCCCGCAGTAACATGTTAACTGGTGCCCTCCTTGCTACGTGTTCTCCTGCCGCGCACTCGATACGTGTACCGCTCTCTATAGGTTCTAAGACGAAGGCTATGAAGTTCTTTTCTTCCTTGCTTACCCTCAGTAATAGTTCGCTGGTGATTTCCTTATCTCCTATTTCTAGCTTAATAACGGAGAACCTTATACCGTTAATTTCCTCAGAACTACGTAATACTTTTTCACGCATGTACTCTAGGTACTCCTTCCTATACTTAGTTAGGAGGTTACGTAGCCTGCCTAGATCCTCAACTACGGCTTTAGCCTTTTGCAGAGCGTCCCCTCCCAGGATTCGTGAGACCTCTGCAATCTTACTTTCTAACCTCCTGGCGTAGGTAGCAATGTTGGTTCCGGCTACGTACTCCAACCTGACGACACCATCAGCTATTCTATCGACATTAACAATCTTTATCGCGCCTACCTCCCGCGTGTTCATTACGTGGGTTCCGAAGCATGCTTCGGCGTCCAAACCCTCGATCTCGACGACCCTTATGGTTGGTTCGAGAACAACCCCACCCTCATATAGTCTGAACCCATACCTAGCTTCGGCCTCGTACTTATCCATGTACGCTGTCTTAACCCGTAGTCCTTCATTAATGATCTCATTAGCTAGGTCCTCTATCTTACGGATCTCCTCCTCACTCAAGAGCTTGTAGTGAGTTATGTCTAGCCTAGCCCTATCCAAGCTTTTCTCTGCACCTGCCTGCCACACGTGTTCTCCGAGTACCCTACGGCACGTACCTAGGATGATGTGCGTTGCTGTGTGGTGCCTCATTAACGTGAATCTGCGGTGCCAGTCTATTACGCCACGAACTTTCAGTCCCCTCACATCTGAGGGTACGGGTCTCTCGAGTATGTGGACAACCACACTACCTACCTTCTGGGTATTAACCACGCGGAACTTGCCAACATCCTCTATCTCTAGGTAGCCCGTATCTGGGGCTTGACCACCGCCCTCAGGGTAAAACGCTGTCCTATCCAACACTACGTACCTGTCCCTAGCAAACAGTACTTGCCCGTGAAACTCCCTTAGGTAAGGATCTTTATGGAACAGTAGCTCCGTGGGGTTCAATGACTTGACCTTCTCAACAATTTCTGGCGGTAGCTTACTGACCTTGCCCTTCTTTATGGGTGCTTTTCCGTGCTTTGCCGCAACTATGGCGTAGAAGTTGGGCGGTACCTTAACATTCACGCCTAAGCGGGACGCTATCTCCACCACGAGGTCAGGTGGGATGCCGTGACTATCGTATAACCTCACTAACTCATCAGTGCTTAAACCGGTGCCGCCTTTCTTCAAGTACTTGTGGACGAGTTGCGGTGCTTTCTTTACAGTGTCCATGAATTTCCTTAATTCGTACCTGGTTACGTCATGGATGTAATCCATTCTTTCAGAGATCTGCGGAAATGTTCGTTTCCAGTACGTTGATTGTAACTGGAAGAGTTCGCTGATGGTGTCACCCTTCAGCATGTTAAGCAGTGTTAATATCCTGAATATTCTCCTGAGTACTAGCCTTGCCAGGTAGCCTTCACCCGTGTTTGACGGGACTATCCCGTCTGAGAGCATTAATGCGGCTGTCCTGACATGGTCAAGCAACGCCAGAACCATTATCTCCTTGTCGAGGTATTTCCCTATCTCCTCCTCACCTAGGCTTAATTCCTTAGCGACATTACGTTTCAAGATAGTGTACTTCTCTGGATCCTTAGGGTTGAGCCTACCCACGTATTTTATTGCGCTATAAAGCACCCTCTCAGGGGGCTCCCGCACGTTTAGCACCTTATGGTACTTATGCACGAGGTCGCCATATATGGCGTGGAAGGCTGTGGGGGCGCGTTGCGTGAACCACGCTATTCTCTCTATTCCGTACCCAGTATCTACGACCTTTATCGGCATCTCGCGGTATGACCCATCATGTTCCTCGTACATCATAAACACTAAGGTTGCTAGTTCCAGCCCACCCACCGCCACTTCGAATGATGGACCAGCGTTTCCTCCGCCTTCCCACCATGATTCCTTAAATACTAACTCGTTTTCCGGGATACCTATCTCCTTTGTGAAGAACTCCCGAGCAAGCTCCACAGTTTCGTCCGAGAAATATACCTTCTTGTTCTCGTAGTTGAAGGCGTGATGACCTCCCATTATAAAGCTCGTTAAGTGTCTGCCAAAAGTGAAGCCCACACTATCTAAGTCCTCTAGCCTTATGCACGGCTGCGCTATCACTAAGGGGTTGGCTGGTGGAGGGACTATGCCGGACGTCACGTGCGGCTGAAACACGACTATGGAGGCAATCGTGAGGTACAGGTCGTCCCTCCACCTAGCAACGACGGGATACGGCTCTATTACCTCATGACCATTTCTCTCAAAGAACCTTAGGAACTTCTGCCTGGCTTCCTCAACACTCAAGGGTGGGGATCTTATCTTGAGGTCAAAGAAGTAGTAGTCGCTGCAGGGCGCATCCCCACAGTTAGGCCTCTCGTTGAGAGACCAGAAAAATTCTCCGCAGATCGGGCATTTCTGTCTGGTATACCCACGTTCACGGAACATCTTAACTCTATAAATAGATGGATCTACCTTCACGATCCCTCCCCGCTCTGGAAATACCTTGGCTAAGACTTAATAATGATTAGGTACCGCAACGCGGGATGCGGACTTGAAAACCCTAGAACCGTTTCGAGAGAATACAAAGTAAATGAAGCAAATGAGAGGTAAGTTTAATATTGAAGAGGTTGAATGGGCCTTAATTCCTTGTTAGCCGAATAGTGATGATATGCCTTCAGCAATCTCTTCTTCGCTGACCTCCTTCTCTTCTTCCTCCTCCTTCTCCTCAGCTGGTGTGCCAGTAGCTACTGGCGCGGCAGGTGCTACCTGTGCGCTAACCTCAATGCCAAGGTCAGGTGCTTTCTGCTGTAACTGCGTTGCGAGGGCTAAAGCCTTAGCCATCGCTCTCCTGATCACTTCAACCGCAGTCTCAGGCGTTATGAAGCCAGCCTCTCCAGCTAAGAGAGCGGCACGGCGGTAAGCCCTAGCTATGATCTCCGGTAGTATATCAGGTAACGGTAACGCAGCTTCTACCGCGACTTCCCTCACTATACTTACAGCACGCAGTAAGTCATCTCTAAAGGCGTCCACATCCACCTTGAGTTGCTCCGCAGGTATTACACTTCCCTCTTCCCACACTACCCTGGGCTTTAGCTTGACAACTACTGGTTTGATATCGAGTTTCCTAAGCAATGACGCGAGCTCGGGTGATATCTCATCTCCTGCCGACGCTACCTTAGTTTCTTTAGCTATCCAGATAACGCCTTCCCTTACCTGCGTCCTTATTCGGAGTTTGCCGAACACTGAAAGCATTGGTCCAGGCGGTATTCCGGTGGATCCTTCAGGTACGTATATGTCGTCGCTCGCTATGTCTCCTGGCTTAGCGTACTTGGGCGCTGCTAACTTGTCCAGCAGTAGTGCAAGCTCATACGGATTCAGGTTCGTGAACATGAAGGCATTAGTACCGATGAGGTATTTCTTAAGTTCATCAACGTTCGGTATCCCCTCCTCGCGCGCTGCTCTAAGGAATATGCTGTTCTTGTATACCTTGATAAATCCGTACTTAGATAGCTCCCGCTTTATCTTCTTATACTGAGGCGTTGGGACACCGTCTAGGCTTATTATTGCTACGCACCTATACCTGCGAAGTAAGTCGCGTATTTCTTGAACTATCTGCTGCTTCCTCAGAATTGCTGGCCTTACCTTCTCCTTAGTAACCTTCTTAGACTCCTCTAGTTTCCGTAGCACCTTAAGTAGCTGGGCCTTGGTCTTCCCTTTCATTGCATGAACACCTCCACTGGCGGCCCCATAGTTGTTTTAACGTAAATGCGGGTTGAGGTCTCGAAGGGTCTCTTAAACTTTGTCTTTATATGTTCTATCACCGCCATCGCGTTTTCAGCCAGGTCTTCAGGAGACATGTCCTCGGTACCTATTTTACAGCCCACCCATGCCTGCTCTTTGTTCCTCAGCCTTACGCTATTAGTATATCTCCTAATGAAGATGCTTATGTCTGCGCTTATCGGTACGGGGATCGGGGCTTTTCCTCTGGGACCCAGCACTGGACCTATTATCCTACCCATCTGAGCCATCAGGTCAGCGCGTACTAACACCCAATCATACTTTCGTCCTAACTTCTTCAGCTCCCTCTTACTCATAGACTTAACCTCGTCACCGCTTAATGCATCTACGCCAGCCTCCTTAGCCTTAAGTAGCATGTCTCCGGTAGCGATGACTAGGATCTTCGGTGTCTTACCCGTGCCCTTTGGCAGGACTACGTTATCTCTGAACTTTACCTCCGGATCCTTGGGATCGACTCCCTTAAACACTACCTGGAGTTCGACAGACTGTTTGAAGTTCCTACCTTTACCTAACTCTATCGCTTTCCTTATGGCGTCAGCCAGCACTTCCTTCGTGAGCGGCATCCTTCTCACCTACCCTTTCTCCATTCTTCCTCGTATTTAAGCAATAGGTCGTCATACTTACCCTCTTCCACCTCCTTCACTACTTCCTTTGGTTCCTTACCCTCCACGGTCAGCCCTATGGTCGCGGCGGTCGATAGCACCGTCTTAACCGCCTTCTTTAGCGTTTTAGCTGTGAGGTCATTCTTTTTCATCAACGTAACCTTTACGATGTCCTCTAGGCTTACGTCCCCGACCTTGTTATGGGCGGGATCCCCTGAAGGCTTATCCACGCCCGCTACCCTTAAGAGGAGGGCTGATGTTGGTGGGGATTTTACCTCTATCCTGTATTCTTTAGTATCTGTGTTCACGTAAACATTGACGGTTACCTCCATACCCTTAAAGTCCTTAGTCAACTCATTTATCTTGTTTATGACTTCATCTACGTTGAGTCCGTACTGCGTTAGGGAAGGTCCGAGCGGGGGTGCAGGCGTTGCTTCCCCTCCTTTTATTCTTGCCCTAACCGTTTTCCACGGCATGTTGCATCACTTCCTTACTGGTTTTACAAAATCTCCTGGGACAGTCATCTCAGCCTTAAACGATGTCTCAAGCATATCGAGCTTAACAATGTTCTTCTGAACATCAACCGATATTACCTTACCACGCTGTCCCTTAAGCGGTCCTGAGATAATCTCGACTATATCTCCAGGTTTTATCTCCTCTATGGGTGGCCTGACCTTAATCAACTTCTCAACTTCCTCTCGGGTTAGTGAGCCCATTGCACGCCCCTTGACGTGCTTGATGTCCCTCGCTAGCTGATGCACTACGTGGAGCCCTATGGTCTCAATTACTATGTAACCATGTATTTCGGGCGGGACTATTATTGAGTACAGTCCCTTGGCACTGCTACCCTTAGCTATTGACTCGAGCATCATAGCTACGTTCATCTCCTGCCTGGCCGTAGTTCTCAGCACCACGTACTTAGGTGGCTTTGCCGCAGCCCCTTTCGCCCCTGGCGATTCATCCATGCCCTATCCCCTGAACCACCGTGAGTATTGTGTACACCACGAAGCCTATGCCTCCAACTAGAAATAAGCCACCAAAGGTTATCTTTAGGAGTAACTTATACTCGTCAGGCTCGGGTTTCTCTGATATCGCTAGTATCTTCCTCCATGTAGCGAAGAGCTCTTCTAGCCGCATTACCCCCACCAGCCTAAAACCTACTGACTGAGTAGCTTATTAAGTATTTCATCAGGGTCATACGGGGATAAATCATCATATCCTTGCCCAACACCAACATACATTATGGGTTTATTTATGGACAGAATTATGCTTAGGGCGGAACCGCCTCTAGCATCAGCATCGAGCTTCGTTAGGATCACCGCGTCCACACCTATTGCGTTATCGAACCACCTTGCTTGCTGCACGGCATCGTTGCCTGTCAATGCGTCAAGAATAAGTATTTTTAGGTGGGGCTTAACAACGCGAACTATTTTGCGTAGCTCCTCCATAAGGTTCCTGTCCGTATGCATTCTCCCGGCAGTATCTATTAGGACAGCATCAAGCTTAGAGCTCATTGCATGCAACACACCATCCTTAGCTACGGCCGCTGGATCCGCTCCATACTTACCCCTTATAAAGGGTAAGCCCAGCCTTTCTGCATGTAGTCTTAACTGTTCTTGAGCCCCTGCCCTAAAGGTGTCAGCAGCTACGATGACTGGTATTAATCCATGCTTCTTTAATCTGTGAGCTATCTTAGCTATCGTAGTAGTCTTTCCGACGCCATTTACCCCGACGAACACAATTACGTATGGCCTAGGTCCATCCTTAACAACGTCGACAATATCCTTACCGAAGACCCCTTGGCTGAGATACTTCCTTATTGCCTCTCTAATTCTCTCCTGCACTAAGCGTTCGGCACCGCCAAACCTACTGACCCGCAAACCAACGAGTTCGCGCTTGAGTATTTCCTTAAGCTTCTCTACGGCCTCTACCGCGACATCACCCTCAAGTAACGTAAGCTCGAAATCAGAGAATATTTCCTCGAATTCCTCTCCAGTTAATTCCTTCTTTGCAACTACCTCGCTTAGTTTCTTCGTGAATCCCTCGAAGGCCTTCCTTAGGTTTCTGAACATCCTACTAACCCCTTAGTGTGGGCTCCTCACGTAATTAAATATACTTCGTACATTGAAAAGCACATACCATGAATACTGTTACGTTCTTCACTCGATGTTAAAAGCTTGGGTTAAGATTGTCCAGCCTTCTGAGTCCGTGCCTGTGCTATAGCTGCATTAACGGCACTTTGCAGTTGCTTGTACATGGTTACTACGCGGTTAAGCTCTTCCTGTAGCCTTCTAATCGCATCTCTAAGCTCCTTCTCTTTGAGTGACAGAACCTCCATTGCCTTCTCCAGATCTAACTCCGCGAAGTACTCCATTCCTAGGTGAGCTAGCACCCTCTCCTTAGTTATTGGGGTAACCTTAATCATTATGTGTCCCCTGCTATCTGTAGGCATGAATAACTCACTCACATGTTCCTTACGTAATTCGGATAGCGCGTTAGTGCTTGCCTTTATCTCCTCCATTTCAGCCGTAACCTGATCTATCTGTGTCTGTATGGCCTCTATGTATCGCCTTAACTCAGCTAGCCTAGCAATGGCTTCATTAATGCCTATGGCTTGCGCTGACGCATTACTCAAATCTCCCATCCCCTTAGCGTGGCTAGGTCGCGGATGTACTTATACTTTGACTTCTCGGGCGGTATCTCGTATACTTCTAGGATCTTGATGTGGGCTCTCTTTAGTTTGTGTTTGCTTCCGAGGTCTGAATACACTTTCTCTATAGCGTCTTCCTTCTTGACTGCCCTGACATCTACTGTAAAGGGTTGCCACTCACGTAGCTTGTCTGGGCTGAAGAGTGCCACACCCTTTACCCTGAAGACCTTTACCTCCGTCACCTGTCTCACCTCATATTTAGGGCTTTCATGATTCTCATTATTTCAGGGCCTGTTGTCTTCTCCCCTACTAGGGCCCCGTAGTTATTCGCTACGAGGCCGGTCTTAATAAAGGCTACACCGAAATTAACGGTTCCCACATCCAGAGGGACTCCAAAAAACTCTGAGAGGCTTTCTAACTCGTCATCACTCACATCTGGATGAACCACTCCCCCCTTGCCCGTTATGACGGCCACGGATCCAACGGTAGGTATGCCAGCTATTGAGCCCTTCCTAAACTTACTGACACCCAGTATCCGCACCATTCGCTCTAATTCGTGGTCCTCAATCTCCTTGTGAAACATCACAGCCTTGTCATTGGCGAGTATGATGTTACCTAAGGCTGTGAAGACTGTGTGTACTACATGTACGTCTAACCCTATGTCCCTTAGCTCCTTAACCTCCTCTTCTTTAGCTAGGCGAGGTAACAGTATAGCCCTGTCATTACCGGCGACAAATATTCCTAGTAATGGCGAATCATCTATACTAGCTTCGATGACTTCAACATTGAGTGTGTCGCTAATTTTTCTCTTAACCTCGCCCTCGGTTCCCTTTGGAACTAGGGCTACCTTATTATTCGTGAAAATGTACACACCGATGTTAGGATTACCACGGATTCTCAAGGTGTCAAGCGGCATTAACACTACCCCTGACTTCCAGCCCCACTAGCGCGAACCTCGCCAGCCGTAACAGGTATTGCTAGGACAGCCTTGAGTATCTTACCCTCCTTGTCAACCGGAAGAACCCTTACTGACACTCTTCTGGGGGGCTTATCATAGGCTCTTGAAAAGATGTACTCATTAATAGATTCATCTATTATGATCTTCTCTGCCTTAGTATGCCTCTTTAGAAACTCCCTTATCCTCTTAATCGCTCTCGGAGCTCTACGTGCCCTGCCTGTCCAGTATAGCCGTGAAAGATTTATCACATATATCCTCTCATCCGGCATCTAGATCACCCCCAGACCACCATTAGATATTGCCTAACTTAGATCTTCTCCAGTTACGCATGCGTGGCCTGAACGGTACCTTCCTTAGGGTTTTTATCACTACCCACACCGGTATTGATGAATTACTCTTGAGCGCCCTAGCGAGGCGCAGTTTCCGTGCAACATGCTTATTGCGAGCCATCCCACTCACCTCTTCTCCTTAATCCTTATGCGGAACTCACGCCTACTTCTGGAGTCAACTGCGTACAAAATCTGTTTTAAGGTTTCCTCATCAACGATCCTTGCTAACTGTCCTGAAAGAGCCAGACTAACAATGTATTCCTCAACGGCGTTGGCGAGTTCGGGTCTCACCAACTTCACGTTAGTTAAACGCGCCCTAGCTTCCGGGGTCATTACCCTCCTCAAAATTTCCTGCTTTTGAGCCTCCCGCACTAGTTCTTCCTGCCTTCTTTTCTCCTCGGCTTGCTTCCTTAGTAGGGCTTCTAACTTCCTTCTTTTAAGCTCCTCCAACTCGGCGTCATAGTATTCATCACTCACTTCTTGGAACCTCCGTATTTACTTAGCTCTGGTATTTCCTTAACCACCTCTTGGAATACTTCACCAGCTATTTTATCCATTACCGACCTACCCTTAGGTGTGAGGACCCTACCCTTATTACCTTTCCTCGTAACGAGTCCTGCACGCTCAAGTTGCTGAAGTATTTTCCTGATATGCGAGCCGCCAGCCTTCCTGAAGTGGGGAGGGGCCGATCCCCTGTCCTGCAACCCTCCATAAATGGTCCTGAACCTTTCTATTCCTAGAGGCCTTCCGGCTATGTACAGCTTCCGCATAATGCTTGCTGCCCTGATATACCACCAGTCAGGATCTTCTGGAACCTTCTCCTTATGCGGGCCTGTCTTGGCAAATAATGCCCACTCGGGGGGTTCTACCGTACGTACATTCTCCTTTAGGTACTGGGCCAGCGCCCTGATGAACCTATCGGCCGGCACTTCCTTCACGTTCACCATTGCACTCTCCCCGCTCCTCAGAAACTACCCTTGAAGTTTTATTAAGCTTTACACTTACCGACGTGCAGTTGTCCTAGGGCAGACCCAGTAACTTTCATCACAGGGAGAGCCTCACACCTAGGAAGACTCTAGAACTAGAATTAGTGTGGTGAATAGCCTTATTTTACTTCCCAGGATTATCGTCTGGCTGAGTAGTGTTGAGCCGTGACAGTTACACAGGGGCTGAGAGGGTGGGGGTGGGGAAATCAAGCGTCTCTACGGATATCACGGTCGGTCTTTTCTACTTTTCCATAGCATTACTTTTCTCTGTGCTGGTGTCTTATGCGATCCTATCACTTACTCGAGGACCTTATATAGGCTATAGAGTGCCCCACTACCTCATAGTATTGTTTCTGGCGACGTTTCTTTCAACGCTAGTATTCATTGTTGCAGCTGTAATTAAGTACAGCAGGAAGATTATTTACGCGCTCGTATTTTCCCTGCTCTCAGTAACTGCGAGTTTCTACCTTTACGAATACTACATCGTTTCGTCCAGACATCTTAGCGTTATACCGTTACCTTGCATGCTCTTACTAAGTAATGGAACACACGCCACATATGTTGTGGATCTAGGGCAAATAGCGCTGATCATAGCAGTTCTGCTGACTTACGCGCTTCGCAGACATCGCAGAGAGGTAAGTAACGCCAGTCGAGATTGCTGAGGATGTACTAATTTATGAGAAAAAACGTGATGTTTTTAAGTCCTTAGAGATTGAAGCTATTGGTGCCGCGGTAGTATAGCCCGGCCAAGTATGCGGGCCTCTCGAGTAAGGGCTTGGGCCGGCCCTGCGTGGACAGCCCGTGACCCGGGTTCAAATCCCGGCCGCGGCACCACACGTTAACTCAGTAGCGTTCTCTCGAGCACCTTTACTTAGGTAGTATACCTAGTAACTCCTCACACGCATACGTGATGCGGGACGCCACAACCCAGGTCTCAAGGGGCTTAGGGTATATCGCATAGATACTTCTTGCCAATGCCCTCGTTTCCTCCTCGAAGTCCCCATGAGGAAACGCACCTATGACTATGGGGGCGTTGTGCTTAAGTGACTCAGAGCAAATCACTGTTGGGTTTCGAAGCTCTCCCCACTCACTTAATAGAATTATGTTATCAAAACCAAGCATCTTCAGAAGCGAACTCAGCGTTGCCGGCTTCACCGTTATTAAGGGCTTGTCGGCTTGAGGCGGTATTCGCCCCTCCATAAATAATTGCTCCATTAAGCCAACGAACCTATTATAGTTCCTAGGTATTCTAGTTGCCGGATCTATGAACAACACATAGTCATTTAAAGTATGCACATAAATCCTCAGCTTCCCCTCTAAGTTAAGTGGTGATGAAAGAAGCTCCAGCAAGGTAACGTGAACTATGTCTGGCCTACCCCTCTTCTCCCTCTTACTAAGGCGCTTCATGGCATGGTAATGCAGCGAAACATCAAGCAAGGTCTCCGTGGGTCTTCGCCCGCGCCTTCGCGCATTCTTAACCACTGCGGGGTGCCCAGCTATCTGCTGAGGCACTAGCTCAAGACTTGCCTCGGCGAGTATCACCGTAACGTGCCCATCACTCATACTTACCCCGATTAGATGAAAGTTAAGTGCTCTATAAAGCAAAGCGCCTTAATTTAACGAGTCACAACGTAGTTACGTGGGGAGGAAATAATGCGGAGAAAGTTAAGGAATGCAAAGCGGGACCTAGCGTATCAGCGAGCGTTAATACTGTACAACGAGGCCGTCAAAGCCCTCAAGCGAGGGATGACAGACCTTTCACGCAGGTATGTAACGCTGGGTCTAAGGCTACTGAGCAAAGCTGATGTTAGGAAGCCAATTAAGTACAGGAGGTGGGTCTGTAAGAACTGCTTAGTACCTTTAGTGCCGGGGATCTCATGCCGCGTCAGGATACGGAGAAATAGGAAACAAATTATAGTGACGAAGACCTGCTTACGCTGTGGATATGTGGTGAGGACGCCATGTCCAAGGGGAAAATTAGGAAATCGGAGAAAGTCAGGCGCGTAATCGCTGGAGAGCCGCATGTGCGGATAGGCAAGAACGGATTAACGCCCGGCGTGATCGAGGAGATACGTACCTGGTTAAAACGCGAAGGCGTAATAAAAGTGAGGGTAATGAAGTCCCTAAAACGAACGGGGGTAGACATCAAAGAAATTGCTCACGAGGTTGCCTCTAAAGTCAATGCCGATGTGGTCGATATCAGAGGTAATGTTTTCGTCATAATTAGGAAACAAACTAAGCACTAAACATAGGTGCGTGCCACGTCAAACGGGTTTCTACCACGATACCCAAGGACAGAGACAACTGTTAGGCAAGCGCAGAAATCACGCATATTCTGGCGCCCAACTTTATAATGTCATGAATAACTTCGGTAGGGAAATCGAACAAGTGTTGGTGCCGCCGCGGGGATTTGAACCCCGGACACCCCGGTCTTCAGCCGGGTGCTCTCCCGGGCTGAGCTACGGCGGCTCCGAGGATTGATTGTTTGAGTGACTATTTAAGTTTTACAGATGATTGCGCAGTGTTCATGCATAACCTAGGTGCGCATCACAGGTCGAACACCACTCTAAGTACCCAGCAACCGTCAACGTTCTTCACCTCCATTAGTGAGTACGTCACAGCCTTTACCTCCGTACGTATCTCGTGCCTAGACGGGTCGAAGACCTCACCCCACGCGCTTGCCTTATACGAGTATTCATCACCGATCTTCTCAACTTCGTGGACTTTGAATTCGGAGAAAACTAAGCCTTCAGCATCATGTAGTATTAGTAGGTCCTCCAACCACCTATATAGCACACCCTCCAGATCAACTCCTGTGCCGCTTAAATCCTTCCTAATAAGCGGGCGAACCTTGCTTGTGTCTGTCATTATCTCGAACATTCCTCTCGCCATCCACTCGAACGCCTCCTCAAGTGTTCTCCCGGTTGCCTCAACGTAAGCGTCTGCTGTGTGTTCAAGGAATCTGAAGTAACCGCACCTCATGATACCGCCCCAGCCTTCTTGGTAGTCTGAGGCGCTAAAAGCTTAAACCCCCTACGCCCTTAAATTGTATGGCGGCGGTCGTCTAGCCTGGTCTAGGACGCCGGCCTTCCAAGCCGGAGGTCCCGGGTTCAAATCCCGGCCGCCGCACCAGATCATCCTTCCAACAGCGGACTGCCGCAAATAAAAAATCAGTAATGACTTCTCACGGTGACAGGTAAATGCGGTCTTCAGCATTTCCGGCTCAAATCATCCGCTATGTCACGAGACCCTCTTCTCATCATATGACCGCATTCAATCAATACCTAAGAATCAGGAGATTTAACTGTATCCGCTGGGCATCCTAATTCTTGATCATGGGTTTATAGTAATTTTTGAAAATTAAAACGTGTGATTTATGCGTAGGCTTTTAAGAGAAGTTCTCCAGCCTCAGTTATGCCTGTACGACCTAGTAGTCCGTACGCCCGTAGCTGTTGCAATGTTTTCTTGATCTCATCGAGAGATATGCTGGTAACTTTCTTTATGTTGTTGTAAATTATCTTAACTTCCTCACTTATTAGAGTCTTCACATCTTTTTGCGTATACAGTTTCTTAAGGATCCCTATATTCTCTTTTATGATTAATAGCACGTTGTAATGTGTGGGCGTTATCGATATTCTTGACTTCAGTAACTCGTTAGTTGATGCCATCGATATTACGTCCTTTACTGCTCTCCCAAGATGCGTGAGTATCACCACGTCATTTGGTAAGACATCAACTAAGCCCTTTGTTTCTGCTTCAGATATTGCCTTAACAACACCACCTTCATCGACGCTTAATGTATTAGCAACGTTCTTCACCAGCTCATCTATTTTCATACCTTTCGCTGGGATCTTATGCACGATGTTTGCATCATATATCGTTAAGAAGGGCTTCTTGCGAATCCTCTTTGCGACATTTATGAGGAACCAGCCTCGTTCGGTTATGTCGTTGAATATTATGCCTAATTCTCTACCTTCCTTAACCCATTCTGCCTTTGGAGGACGGCCAGCTACTGTGTAAGTGGCTGACTTAACCGCGGATGAAGTGATGTTTCTGTCAAGGCCTCTGAGCTTGGAAAGAACTTCTAAGCCCACATCCGTTAGTTCGTAAGTGTCTTTTGAGCGCCTCTCGACTCTCTTTATAAGTTCCTTAGCTTCGAGAAGGTGGAGGATCTCGCCTAAGTTAACTCCGGGAACCTTATCCTTTAAGTCATCATACGTAGGTACGGGCTCCTCGGGCGGGTACTTCTTGGCGAACTCCTCAATTGTTTTCATGACTGAAAGTTCCTCGACGGATATGGAGAACGGCGCTATTACGTCCTCCATTTTGGTTTGCTCCTCATAGCTTTCGACAAGCTCCTTGCCCATACCAGTTGTTCTTGTTCCTGTTTTGAGGTGCATGCGCTCTAGCTCACTTATCTCTGCCTCACTTAGGTCTTCTCTCCGTATCAGGTCCACAATCCTCTCGTCTACCAGAATTACTGAGTCGTAGATTGGGGTCCTCAGTAGGGCTCGACGAACCTTCCTACCTACTGGCGTTAAGATGTACGTGCTTCCCTCCTGCGTTGGTGGTGATATCCTAAGGAGCCTGGTTGCCTCTAGCGCGTTGACCACGTTGCGCCCATAACCGCCGGAGTCTCTGAAGGCGATGAGTTCATCGAGTGGGGCCGGGCCAGGCGGTAAGCCTATGAGGAACTCTGCTATCTCAGGGGTTACATATATTAATGGACGCGCGCTTCTGTAAGCCTTTAATACCTCGGTGGCTGCCTTAGTTGTCCCGTTATTCCATAATCCCCTAGCTTCGAGCATGTCCCTCCATAGCTTAGGCATGTACCCAGTTAGCTCGGCAAGCTCAAGGGCGTAAATCACTGCTGAGTTTATCCAGGGATCTGGTATTTCGTTCTCTGGCACATTAATCGCTTCGAACGCCTTTACTATGTGTTGCCCGGCATGCGTTATTACGATGTTATCTCCGCTTATTTTGACCAAACCCATTATATGTAACTCCATTACTGTTCTAGAGAATTCCCTCCTAGCAACGATGTTCGACGCTGATAGCTTATCTGCGTTGCTCTCCTCTTTCAATTTCTTCAGTACTCTCACATGATTTACTCTCACGAACATTTTGCCTAATCACCTACCTCTGCCTCTTACTTACTTTTTACCTTCAGTCAAAAAGTTACCTCAGAAATCCTTAAGAACCCCTGAAATCTCTTTTAAGAGCTTAATACGCGTGACTTAGGCGATGTATGGTGAATGCTGTGCTTGGGACGGGAGCATTAAGTTATTATCTTAATACGTCAGTCTACGTTGGGCTTAAGTAATGGTTAGGGTGTTAATAACCGCTAGTGGAGGTGGGCACACAGGTTACGCTGTGGCTGTCGCCCAGAGACTCTACAATCGTGCCGAGTTGACGTTCATAATTCCTAAAGGGGATCAATGGACGGAAAGTAAAGTGTCTAAGTATGGGAGGGTTATTGAGGTATCTAAGCCTCGTGGGCCTAGGGATTCCACAGCAAAACTGCTGGCACGTATGCCTGGAGCCTTCATTGAAAGCCTTAGGAAAATTAAGGGCTCGTATGACGTGCTTGTCAGTACTGGTAGTAATCATAGCGTACCTCCAGCGATAACAGCTTGGATGAAGGGGTTCAAGGTCTACAACATTGAAAGCTCCGTTAGATTCACGAAGCCTAGCCTAAGTGCTAAGTGGCTAAGGCCTTTCAGCCACGTAACCGTACTTCAGTGGGAAGAGCAACTTAAGATCCATCCTAAAGGAAAGGTGTATGGACCGCTCTACGAACTTCCAGAGTATGAACCCGAAGATAAGGGTTACATACTGGTCACCGGTGGGACATATGGCCACAAGATACTATTCGACACATTCTCCAAGCTAGGCCTCAAGAACGTGGTTCTACAAACAGGGCGTGTTGACCCCGAACCATATAAGAAGACGCATCCATACTGGAAGGTATTTCGGTTTGACCCAGACTTCGGCCGCTGGATTGCGGGAGCGAGAGTCGTTGTAAGCCATTTAGGGAAGACCGTCATAGACGCAGCACTAACGTATGGTAAGCCTGTCATAATAGTCCCCAACCCCGAGTGGACGCTTACTGCCGGATGGGAGGACGCCAGAATTCTCGCAAAGAAACTTAATGCTGTAGTTATTGAAGACATAACCCCTGAAAACCTCCTGAAAGCCCTCGAGGAGTCCGAATCACGTAAACCCCCATCATACCCTGACGGGGCGGCGCGCCTAGCACAAGAAATACTTGCAATGACGTGAGGCCCCCAAACCCAATTAATAGGTTCTGGCGCCGGGGGCGGGATTCGAACCCGCGTGGGCGCGTGGCCCACCGGCTCTCAAGGCCGGCCCCTTGGGCCGCTCGGGCACCCCGGCCCCCGTTTTAGGAGTTATTGAGGGATAAATTAAGCTTACTGACTCTTTCGACGCCCCCATAACTTCGGGTACGTGTCTTTATTCATGATGACGCGTTTTGTTTTAATGGCTATTCCCTTTGTCGACTGAATTATCTGCTCGGTACTCATCTTAGCTATACCCGTAGCTACTAGCTCACCCTTTAGTGTGAATATCCCTACGGAATCGCCTGGTTTAATACCTTCGTGAAGCATCGCTATTCCTGGGACAGCTAGGTCCGCGCCGTGAGTTATTGCAGACACGGCACCATCCGTTATTATCACTTTAGGTAGGTGGGAGACACCGAACTCTACAGGGAGGATTATGTCGCTTAAAGGCTTGTCGTCATTCATCTGCTTCCACACGTAAGTGGCCTCGGATAACTCATGCATTGTGACTAAAGTTTCGTCCTCCTTGAAAGGGCCCGTACGTGTTCTCCTGAGTTCCCTCATGTGGGCTCCAACCCCTAGGATATCCCCTATATCGTGGATTAACTTCCTCACGTATGTTCCGTGCTCACATTCGATGCGCATGAGTACGAACGGGTACTGCATTTCCAGAATCTCTATGTTGTAGATCTCCTTTATTCTAAGGGCTCTCTTTACTGACGACCTAACGGGTGGTTTCTGATATATGCGCCCAGCAAAGCTCTTAATAACTTCCTTCAACCGCTCCTCACTCACATGTCCGTGTAGCTGCATCACCGCCACGTACTCCTTAGTTGAGAGCATCAAGTAACCTATGATTTTCGATGCAGACTCTAACGCCACGGGCAGGACGCCGGACACTTTGGGATGTCCCCTCCCCGGCGTTCACCGGGGAACTAGGGTCCCGCCGTGCCCGGCCTTCGTTAGGCCCAGCATTTTCTTGATCCACGCCACTACCTCATGACTCGTTGGTCCTGGGGGCTTATCGAGGTTTATAATGCCCAGCCTAAGTTTCTCGTTTAACGATCTCTCACTTGGTACCTTCCCGTAAGCTGGGTTCGTCGTGACCTCACGCTTCACTAACACAAGCCTGCGTTTTAGCCCTGCATATTCATCTAACTTCCTTATGAAGTCTAAACCCCTCTCTACCAACTCCTCACCCATAGACGACATGCAACCCTACCCTTACTTCGATGCACGTGTTAGTTTAAAAAGGAATTACTGAAGCATGCCAGGCAAGGGAAAAGACTTATGCACTCACCGACGGCTTAAGCGCCTTCGTCTCTAAGAACACCCTGCGCGATATCTTAATTTTCTGTCGCATGAAGTCCTCGAGGCCGGCTTCCTTGATCGCATTAAGCACGGCTTCATCGTCAGCCCCCTTCTCTATATTTACCTTCTTATCGAGCGGCTCTATGTGGTTAATGTTCACCCTTCTTCTCTTAACGCCTGTGAGGGACTTAGGCCCTGTTATGAGTACGAAATTCTCGTCTATGATGTCTACTATGACGCACTTACGTCCTGCTTCACGGCCCAGTACCTTAACGCAAATCCTTCCTACCTCAATCGCTGGCATTCCTTAACACCTACCCTTGTTTACGGGTTCGGTCTTTAAGCTTTTTCTCGTGGCCTCCCTTATGGCCTCAAGAGCTATGCGTAACGTCTCTTCTATGCCGTACGTTGCCGTATTTATGCAGACGTCAAAAACCGTTAAGTCATTAACGTCAATCCCATATATTTCTTTAAACCGCTTAGACTCCGATCTCTCACGCTCCATTACGTCTTTCAATGCATCCTCAAGCGACTTACCGTCCCGTACGGCTATCCTAGACGCCCTAACCTCCCTGGGAGCATAAAGATACACCTTAACATGGGCCAGATCCCTCAAGATCCATCCAGCTATGTGGCCATCTACTACTACACAGCCCTTCATAGCTTCTTTTCTCGCTTCGTCATCGATCATCCTATCTATACTGTAGTCTTTCTCGGCAAGTTTCGTGAACTCGAGTAAGGACATGCCTCTCTCCTTAGCTAACCTCCTGAAGAGAGCACCTGATGAAACGTATCTTAACCGCAATTCCTTGGCCAAAAGCTTGGCCAAAGTTGACTTCCCGGAGCCGGGCGGTCCGCTGACCGCAATAACTATCTTTTCCTCACAGTACTTTGATGTATTATCTGTCAAAAATTACCGCCTCGTTACCTAACCGCTCCTTACAGCTATCCTGTAAGCACGGGCTAGGCAGTCCGGGCATATTACACCGCCGTAAGGCCTCTCCGGCCTCTTCAGCGTTTTCGCTCCTCTCCTAATAATGTCAGGATCAACCGGTATTCCGCCTAGTAACCTACCACATATGGCGCATCGTGCCTTGTAGTGTTTCCTCCTAATGTAAAACACCCTGGTCCCGCCGCCGGGTAGCTTCCTTGCCACCCTCTTCTTGGCGTGAGACCTTAACCCCGGCCGGACCATCGTCGACCCCCTTGAGGGGTGGTATGAGTGAGCTAAAAACCTTTATCGCTGCATATGCGTTATTGCTTAAGCTTACTTAGCTTACTCACGCCAGTTAACTCATTATGTATGTATTGGTACCCCAGTATCACTGCTAAATACAGTATTAAGTCGTTTAGTTGACCGTTTATCGATACCCCCGGGAGGTTCAGCGGGGATGGCGGTAGAGGAAACCCGTACTCCACTGACGCATAATAAAGCACGGCTCTAGCAGCAATTAGGGAGGTAAATATTCCTGCCCACAACCCCATTAGGTTGAAAAGGAAGAACCTGCTCACGCGCCCACGCAATGCTTTGTACCTTGATTGAAGCAACCTGAGCTTTTTCTCCTTACGTGGCGGTGTTTTAGATAGCCTATCAGCAACTTCCTTAAGTTCCCTAACCACGTTATCAATGTTTATTTTCTGTGCGTAGGTTCTCACCAGGAATGTCCAAGGTAAAAAAGCCACTACTGCCGTAGCGACGTAGAGCAGTACTAACATCTCACAGGTTCCTCACAATACTAACTACGTGATCCGCGGCTACGTCGGGCTTCCCTTCCTCATTAACTATGAAGTTTACTGACGCACCCACTAGGGTTGCTGCTGATATTGCGTATACCCTCATTAAGTCCATTAACTCCTTAACTAGCTTCACGTCGGCGTAGTCTTTCCTGAACCTTGTCTTATCCCTTAACTGCCTAGCCACGATCTGTTCGGGCGGTGCCTCAACGAGCAGTATGCTTACCGGCCTTAACTCGCTTATCACGTGAAGCGGTAGTCCGGGCCAGAGGCCTGTGGGTGTCTTTATCAGGACATGCGTGTCAACGAAGCCCACGAATTCTTTCTTACACTTACTTGCTCTTTCGTTAAAGTACTCTCTAATCATTCTTCCTGCGGCCGCCTGCGCCTCCTGTTGGATGCGTAGAGGTAGCTTCCTTATTTCGTCTCTATCCTTGACCAGACCCTTACCCAGAAGGTACTTAAGCATGTAGTCACCGAAGTTTACTACCTCGACCTCGATCCCTTCGTTCTCTAGCTTCTTACGCGCTATACTTAAGACCGTGGACTTACCTACTCCGGGTAAGCCAGCCATCACTATTATTTTTGCCTCTTTCCCTTCACTCATGTTTTTACCCCTCACCTATTAGTCTCTTCAGTAGTGGATATGTTTCTAGCGCTCTCTCGTACGCTATCTGCGTGTACAGCTGGTACACTATACCGACAGCTAGTAATATCCCCATTCCTGAGCCGTAGACGTTGAATATGTAGCCTATAAGCGCTATTACAGCGACTATCAGTGAGCTTAGGATCGTTAGTGGGTAGATGTACTTAGCTAATACATTCTGCAGTAGTTTAGGACTCCTCCTGTGTCCAGGCATCTGCAAGCCCGATTTAACTAGGTTCTCCGCCTGAGCCTCAGGACCTAGACCTGCCACCTCAATCCACATTAGACCGAATAGTAGTGATAACCCTATTAGCAGAGCTGAGTAGACGGCTATCCTTATGGGAGCATAGATTAGTTCCAGCATAGTTCGCGGTGGCGCCATGTAGTAAACCATGGTTCTCAGCGCATTTGCCAGCCATGGCGCCTTATCAATGAGGTAGGCTGAGGCGAGGTTGTTGAACAATATTAGATCGGAGAATACTATACCTACTAACAGGATAGGAATGTTAGTTACGTAGAGGAACTGCAGGGGAACCCTGCTCTTTATCCCTGGTAACCTCTGCATCGTGACAGGTATGTTCACCTTCATCTGCTGTAGGTAAACAAGGATCGAGACGAGCATTATGAACGCTATTAACCCTGTCAACGAGGGTAGTGTTCCCGCGCCGGGCAGGTACTTTCCGTACAGGATCCTTTCTATATCCAGTGTCCCGTTCTGAATTGCTTGAATTACGTATGGGAAGAACCCGAAATATTCGTTAGTCCCCTGCACCTTAAGCGGGCTGAACATGTCGACGATTATTCGCCTGGCAACCCCGCCTAGGATGAATAGGCTTACACCGGAGCCTATGCCGTATCCTTTCTGTATGGCTTCGTCAAGTATTATCAGTATGAATGCTCCGACCATGAACTGCAGGAAGAGTGCTAGAGTAATGAATATGTTGAGCCTGTAGTACATGGCGAAGCCGAATCCCTCAACTGCCGCTATGATTACCGCCATGCCTTTTTCTGCTTGGGTGAATAGCCTTCTGTCGTTGGGATCCGTTAGATCTAGGTCAATGATCTTAGCACCGGCGAGTATCTGGATTATTAGACCCGCAGTCACTAGAGGACCTATACCTAGCTGCGCTATTGATCCCCTAGTTGACGCGAATATTATGTTAACTATTTGCGGCAGGTTCAGGCCTGGAACGTTGGGGAACTTAACTAATGGAAAAGCTAGGGTCGATGCGAGCATGTAATAAACGACTAATGCAAGAGCCGTGTATATTAATCGTTTCTTAAGGTCAGGTTTCCTCGCTGGCCTCGGCGGCGAAGGGAAGTAGTCACCCAGCTTCGCGAAAGCTTCAAGCCAACCCATCGTCCAGTCCCGTATCGGTTAAGAGGAGGTAATTAAAAGCTTATTTTCTGAGGACTATGAGGGCTTACTCCTCACCACTGAGTAGAATTACTTCCCCACCAGCCTCCCTTATCTTGTTTACCGCCGCCTCACTAGCGTACGCCACCTTAACCCTTATCTTCTTATCCACTTTCCCTTCGCCAAGTAACTTGTTTATTCCTAGAGCTGAGAGATCAACCTCGTAGACACCGTCAACAGGCTCTATTTCCCCACGTAATATCATCTCGTTGATTAGCTCGTTAAGTCGCCCCACATTAATTGCTTTGATCTTCGCCCTTATCACGGGGGGTCTTGTGAATCCATGCTTCCCGTACCAGTCTGGGAAGTACTTCACTACCCATGTCCATTTATGCTTACAGTAGCCGACAGCGCCCACACCACCTCTACTACCGGATTTCCTATGCTGGCCTATTGAACCCCATCCGTGGGTTCTGGATCCGCGTTGCTTGCGACTTTTCTTTCTTCTCCTAACCACCATTGTTTCTCACCACCTCCTTAAATCATCCTGCGAATCAGGTTGTTTATGTCTGTGCCGCGGTACCCTAACTCACCACCGGCTTTCACAGGTTTCTTTATGCTCTTCTTGAAACCCCCTCGCGGCGGGTGTAACCTAAATACTGGCTTCACTTTACTGTCTAGTTTGTGCCACTTTACCCTCCCGTCAAGTAAGGCATCAACAAGTTCATCTACGCCCATCCCAATCGCTTCTTTCAGTGATTCCTCCGTTATTGGTTTATTTCCTACGAGTCTCCCTCGCCTCAATATTAACTCCTTGAGTGTTTCCCTGTCTATCTCCCCCCACGTGACCCAGTCCTTAACGACCTTTAGCATGCCATCTATCGTGGGATCTTTCGGATAAATTACCGCTGCGAGTTTTCTCGTTAACCTAAGCATTCTTAAAGTTGCTTTAACGTCTGGTGGTACGTCAACCGTTCCCCGTATCCTGATAATGGCGTACAGCGTCACTGCATTACTCACCTCCTAGTCCAGTCGTATACCGTGACAAACTTATAGGTATTCTTGAGAGCGTCGTAAACAGCACCGACGAAGTTTATAGTGGTTCTCGTCTCGCCACGGCTCCATGTCCAAACATCCTTTATTCCTGCATACCTTAACACGACCTTAGCCGCGTCCCCAGCGACCAAACCCGTGCCTTTGGGCGCTGGTATTAACTTAATCCTAACGCTTCCGCACTTACCCATCACCGTGAAGGGCACGCTATGTGGCTCCGTACATGAGCATGCCCAGCTACCGCATCCTCGCCTCACGGGTATTATGTTTAGTTTCGCGTTCCTTATTGCCTTACTTATTGCTTGCCTTACTTGTCTTGCTTTACCAAGCCCTACACCTACGTATCCATCAAAGTTACCCACCACCACAAGTACGCGGAAACGCGTCATCTCGCCTGCATCGGTTTGTTTCTGAACGATGTTAACGTCTACGACCTCATGTTGTAGGTCGGGCAGTAGGTAATCGACTATCTCGGGCTCCTGTATGACTAGGTTCATGTCGAAGATTTCCTTGATGCTGCTAATCTTACCTTCCTTAACCATCCAGCCTAAACGAGTTCTGGGAACCCATTCCTCAAGCGAGGTAATCGCGTGCGACATCCTTAATCACCTGCCTGGAAGTAACCTATTATGATATCACGTATCTTGAGGAAGTGGTCAGGTAGTTCGCGTGGGTCTAAGCCCCTGAAGAGTAGTTGAGAGAACCTTCTCTGGAACTCCTCCGGGTTCTCTTCAGCTAATTTCTTTGCGTATTCCGCTATGTGCTTACCTTGTATTCTGTCCTCACTTGGGAGTACTTCCTCTGAAGCAGGCACCTCAACACCAGCATCCCTTAGACCCTTAATTGCGGCATATATGCGTGAACCGCGAACTGAAGGGTGAAGACCTATGTCGGGTATGGCGTACTCTATGCCTGCCTTCTTGGCCTTTAGTCCTGCAATTAAGCCCGTTAGGTATGCAGCCGGTGTGCTCTTCAAGCTACCCTTCCAGCCGAATCGCCTGAGCTTCTTGCTAGTGACCCCGACTAGGGTTTTGTCGCCGTTAGGCGCGAACTCTATTATTTGTACTATTATCTGGGTGTTGGTCTTACGGATAACTGCCCTTATCTTTTGTCCTGACTTTATCATTCTGTACCTTTTATAGTAGTTGGTTTTACCCTCCCTCCGCCTGCGTCTCGGCACCTTATACCTAGGTCCTCTCGCCATCGTTACCTCACCTGAATACCCATATCCGTTAAGTGGCGTTTTAAGTCTGATAAGCTCCTGAAGGTTCCGCCCTTCGCTAACAGGTATAGCCTCCTGTACGTCTTCCTATCAATGACACCATTATCGCGAAGCCACTTGAGGTACCTCCTAATTTTCCTGATTGTGTACATCCATAGGCGCTTCTCGTCCGTTCTAGCACCACGTGCTCCCTTCCTCTTGCCTGGTCCCCTCCTATGCCCCTTCTTCCTCTTGCGGTGCCTCTCCTTCCATCTACCGCGCGAATTGCGGCGGGCTGGAAGCACGTAAATAGCTCCGTCCTTTATTAGGCGCCGTATGTCCTCCCTACGCAACGCTGACTCGACATCCTCTATCCTCTCAGGATCGATCCTTATTCTCGACACACCTACTCCGAGCACTTCAGCCGCAAGCCTCTTCTGCATGCTTAAGTCCGTCATATTCCCGTCACCCCGCATTAGCTATGAGGAAACCTCTTTCCTTAGCCCTATTAATTAACTCTACCCTCTTCCGTGCACCGACAGTGGCACCTATGTACACAATAACGCTTGATGGATCCAGGCCCTCAAGCTCCCTTACAGAATGCACCACCACAGGCTTCAGTCCCTGAGGATGAAGACCACGTATCACTCGCGGGGTTCTGTACCCTACACTAACCACTGGTGGGTGACCCTTCAACCTTAACCTCATTGGGTTATCCTTACCTTTAGGTCTACGCCACTTTGGGTCGTTCTTGAACTTCTTAAACTTCCACCACTTATTGCGCAGGAACACTATTTTCTTCTTTTTCTGGATCATGCGCTTTATCTTCTCCCTATTTAGTGCGGTCATCATCACCCACCTCCTTACTCCATCAACTCCTTCTTGTATATGTAGATTCCATCAACGAATACCCTCCTGTCGAAACCGCGAATCTTTGTTGCCTGCTCTATGTTTGCTGCTGTCTGGCCGACCTCCTCTATGTTAACGCCCTCAACTATTACGTCGTTCTTCTGCACCTTCACCTTAACATTACCGACTATCTTGGCTACTCTAGGAGCGCGTTCACCAAGGAAGTTCTCTATCAGAACCTTATCTCCCTGTACCTTCACCGATATTGGGAAGTGTGAGTAGATGATCTTCAACCAGTACCTGTACCCCTTGGTTACACCAGTTATCATGTTCCTTATGTGAGCACCTATTGAATAAACAACGGCTTTTTCCTTCCTCCGTGCAAAGAATGTCTCCACGACCACTTTATTATCCTCTAAGTAGATACGTACCTTCCTAGCATGGCTGAAGTCCCTGACAATTTCTCCCTTAGGTCCTTTCACCCGCACGGTTTTCCCTTCGATACTTACCTCAACACCATCGGGAACCTCAATCTCGTCCCGCACCCTTACCTCCTTCACCATCAGCTACCACCCTGGAATGACTTCAGTATACGTACGCTAGGAGCACGCCCCCGATTCGCCTTTCGAGGGCTTCCCTGTGTGATATCACTCCCTCAGGTGTTGACAGAATTAATATTCCTATGTCCCTGGAGGGTAAGTACTTCCTTAGCCAGTGCGGCATCTCTCGTAATTCCTTGTACTTCACGGGTACTCTGGGCTTTATGACGCCTGTCTTGTTTATCCTGCCAAGTAACTGCACCTTTATTTTACCCCATCTACCGTCGTCGATGTGCTCGAACTCACCTATGTAACCGTATTTCTGCATGACCCTGAGCACCATAGCTATGAGCTTCGATGCCGGCGTTATTACGGCCTCTTTGTGGCCACGCATTTCGTTGTTCATTATTGTGGAGAGGGCGTTTGCCAGCGGGTCAATTACCACCATGGCTTACACCTCCTAACTATATTTCTTGAAGCCTAACTCACCTGCGAGTTCCCTGAAGCACTGTCTACATAGGTATAGTCCATACTTTTGTATGACGGCATCCTTACTACCGCATCTCCTGCAGACCTGCACGCCTCTCCCGTATTTCCTCTTTATAGGCTTCCTGAACTTGCCCATGCTACATCACCCTAACTCCTAGCTCCTTTATGAAGAAAGCTATTGCTTCTATCTTGGAAACCCTATGCCTGCGCGGTATCTTAGATCTCTTAACCCTCCGCCTCATTACCCTGTATCCTGGGCGCTCGAGCTTCACCGATATGTCCATTCCGAAGACACCTACGTTGGGATCGTACTTTACACCAGGAAGTATTATGTGTTCGCTTATCCCGAATGAGAAGTTTCCGAAGTCGTCGAAGCTCGATGCCTTAACCCTGCGTCCCACAGCCTCCAAAGCTCTGTTAAGGAACGATAACGCCCTCTCACCACGCAGGGTAACAACCACTGCTATCGGCTCCCTCTTACGGATGCCGAACTCCTTAATGGTTCTTTTAGCCCTCCTTATGGATGGTTCCTGCCCGGTTAACTCCTTTAATACCTGCTTAGCCTTCTGGAGGCGCTCTCCGGACTCACCTACACCGATGTTCACGACTACCTTAGCTATCCTGGGCTTTAACATCGGGTTTTCACTCCACTTCTTAATCACGGCCTCAATTTCATCCTCCGTAAACGTTACTGTTCTCTTCGGGCTCATACCGCTCCCTCCGGCAGCGTTATTTCAGGCTTTTCACGCCCTATAACCATGATCTTGTCTAGGGTCGTGTAGAACTTATTGCCCTTGAAGTCCTCTAGAGCAACCTGCTTCCTGTAGTGCCTCATTCCTTCGGAAACGCTTAGGAACTTAGCTACTCTGCCAACGTTCCTGCCACCAATTACTATTACTGTTACTCCCTCCTCTAGCGGGTAGTATTCTAGTAACTCACTGTCCGGTAAGCTTATCTTGACCGAGCTCATGGTTCTGTACGTGTCCTCCACAGGATTTGTGGGGTCACTGACCCTGATTAGCACATTCCTGCCGTCGTGTAGGTTGAGTTGGATATGACCTCCCTTAACCGTGGTTTTATTCTCTATTCTGCAAATCTTAAACGAGGCCTCTTCCTTGGGTATCGGTATTAGAGTCATTACCTTCACGGGGACTGGGATCATCCTGAAGTACTCTTGGGTGTCGATGATTTCCACAACGTCCATTATACCTACAGGGTATTTGTAGTTCTTTCTTACTCGGCCATCGACCTTTATGTGTCCTTCGACAATGATTCTCCTCGCCTCCCTAGCTGTGTCGGCTAAGCCTAGGATGTCACGTACAATGATAAGTAACGGTAATGAGCGACTTATTGGGTGAGGGCCTGCTGACGGCTTAACAGTCCAGGTACGCTCCTTCCTAAGAATAGGCCAGAACTCAGGCGCGGCAAGCCTCTTCAAGTGTCTTCTTGAACCCATTCGTGCCACTCTCACCCACCTCCTTGAGGTGTGCTTTCCTCCTTTTTAACCTCGAGCCCTTCCTTAACCCCCTCTTCAGATTTCTCCTTAGCCTCCTCCTCAATTATCGCCTCCGGCCTTCCCTTCCGCCTCTCAATTATTCTCCTTCTGAACTTATCGCTGAGGTCGAGCTTAACTATCATTACGTTCGAGGGATGTATCGGGTAATAAACAGGTGTGCCGTCGGCCTTTTTTATAGTTACTCCATCAATGTGTAGGGCTATTTTCTTGTAGTCAACCGCCACTACCTTACCCTCATGCCCTGTCCACTCTCCCCTTACCACGCGTACAACGTCGCCTTTACGGACAGGTAGTCTCTTAATACCCAGTTTCTCCCTGAGCTCCCGCACTAGCTTTGCGGTCATGAACTTCCTTCTAATGTGGTGAGGAGCATTGATCTGGGCAAGACGCTGTTTTCCAGGTTTTTTTGATTTCAGCGCCACCGCTCTTCCCCCACCTCAAACAATCAGTGATGCTATCGTTGATAGCCTAGCCCAGCGCTCGGCGGCTTCCTTAGCTATTGGTCCTCTTATCTCGGTGCCCTTAGGCGCGCCTTCCGGTGACACTATGACGCATGCATTATCCTCGAAAGCGACCCACACGCCGTTAGGTCTTCTGAAGGGTTTCTTCTGCCTCACTATTATGGCGTTCATTACCTGACCAACTAGATCGGCGTTCCCCTTCTTTATCGTTACTATGACCATGTCCCCCACCGTGGCGAATGGCAGTCTCCTTAACCTGGTCTTAAGGCCTGGAACGCCTATTACCATAGCTTCCTTAGCACCGCTATTGTCTGTTACTTTGAGTCTTGTGCCAACAACTATTCCGGGAACCCTGCGAACCCTACTGTACGCAGCACCGCCCTTCTTCTCCGGCACCTTAGCTCACCCCACTCTTAAGCACGCCTAGCACTACCCAAGATACTGACTTTGCCAGTGGACGTGTCTCGCCGATTAACACGACGTCTCCGGGTTTAGCGTCAATGCATGGCGGAAGGTGAGCGTGAATACGTGATCTCCTTCGTTCATACCTCATGTACTTCTTTATGTAAACGAGGTACTCCCTCTCAATGACAACGGTTCGCCTCATCCTAGCCTTAAGTACCTTGCCGACGAGTAACCCGCCACGCACCTTTAGGTGTCCGTGCCAGGGGCATAGGGGATCTTCACACTCCTTCTCCGGTGGATTTAACCCTTCATACTTTATCCCTATGTTCCTAATCCTGCCTGGCATACTCACATCACACTCCCGTATCTTTTCAACCTGTCTTCAGGCCTACCCATTATCCGGTCACCCTCGACCTCTACAGTGTGGTGGTCACCGAGTTTAAAAAGGAATACCCCGCCCACCTTGGGCACGACTTTCCTGTTACCCTTGTTATCCATGATGACTAACGTGTTCATGGTCTCGTCGATAACTTTCCCCTTTATGCCGAGGAAGGATTTGCTTGTGTGGTCCTTCACCATTATTTCCAGCCCTATTAATTCGTGATACACAATGTTCTTCTTACTTCTCCTCAAGGCTTACTACCCTTCTTGCCTTGAGTTGACTTTAGTTCCTCCTCCCTCATTATCGTGAGTATCCTTGCAATGTCCTTACGAACCTGCCTTATTCTCCCGACATTTGTTAGTGTCCCGAGATATGCTTGGGTTCTTAACTTTATCAGCTCCGCCCTAAGCTCCCTTAACCTACGCATTCTTTCCTCTGGACTCATCCTCCTTATTTCATCGGGCTTCAAAGTCATGCAGCTTCACCACCCACGCTCTCCTCACCAGGTTCCTTAATCCTAACTATATCGTCTGGCTCACCTGGCTTTACTATCAAGACCTCTATACCGTAGATACCTGGTTTCCGTAGTAAGTGTATGACTGCCCTATCAGTGAGGCGCTCGACGTGGTGCCCAGTCTTATAGACCTTGCCGGCACGTATCTTCTCGTACCTAGCTCTTTCCGAGGTTAGCTTACCACTGATTACGATCTCCACGCCAACTGCGCCCGCACCAAGAACTCTCCTAAGAGCAACGAATGCTGCCCTCCTGAAGTGGTAACCTCTCTCTATGGCTAATGCGAGGCGGGTCGCTACTATCCTAGCGTCAAGGTCTGGGTTCTCAACCTGGGTTACCGTTATTTGCGGGTTCTCTAGCTTGAAATATTTTTCTAGGATTTCCGTTAATCTCCTTATGGTTTGACCTCTCCTACCTATTATTAGGGCAGGTCTGTCGGCGTAGATGATTACCCTAGTTCCAAGAGGCGTCTTAATCAGCTCTACCCTGGAGTACCCTGCCCTCATGAAGTTCTTTGCTAGATACTCGTCAATCTTTATTCGGAGAATATTTAAGCCTATGAAGTGTGACTTTATGTCAACCATTCACTTCACACCTCCTTAACTATTACCTCCATGTTAACCATGGTTCCAATCTTCGGGGTTGCGCGGCCAAAGGCACGAGGTATCCACCTCTTAAGGTACCTACCCTTATGGACAGCAGCGTGAATTATTACTAGCCTATCAATATCTAGCTGCTTTTGCTCAGCATTGTTCTCAACGTTTTTCAGTAATTTGAGAACAGCTCTAGCGGCTTTAACGGGGTACCTACCTACCGGTGTCTTCCACCGTGGGAATCTCTGAGGTAATCCCCGCTTATGAGCAACCTGCAATTTATACCTAACATAAGGAATAGGGGTTCTAAGCGCTATGACGTCCTCAAGTAATTTCTCGGCCTCCTTCAGCTTCATACCCCGGATTATCTTAAATATCTCGTAGGTCTCCTTAAGTGAGACTGGTGCATCCCAAACCATAGCCTTAGCTACGCGATCTTCATCCTCCTTCCTCACCTTCACGGAATAGTGCCATACTGGCATCATCCCACCTTCCCTACTGCCTAAGACCTTTTTAGGTGGGGCTTATAAGTTCATAAGTTTTACCCACGCGTGTAGAGACCGTGGAATTCTTAAAACCGCTTAATGGTAGTTAAGCGTAGGTGTGTAGTTATGAGTCATAATATCCCACTGCAAAGGGTAGATAAGTATACGTGGGAAATACCGAAGGGTACCAAGCCATGTATGAAGGTACCGGCGATCATATTCGCTGATGAGTATCTCCTGAGCAAAATGAAGACCGACTTAACGTTAGTTCAAGCAGCTAACATAGCATGCCTTGACGGCGTCGTCTTAGCAACTTACGTGATGCCCGACGGTCATCAAGGCTACGGCTTCCCGATAGGTGGCGTCGCTGCCATGATGGCTGACGAGGGCGTGATTTCGCCGGGCGGCGTTGGTTACGACATAAATTGTGGAGTTAGGCTACTTTCAACCGAACTAAGGGCTGATGATATAAAACCGAAGCTGAGGGAACTAGTTGATACAATCTTTAGGAACGTACCGTCTGGCGTTGGGAGCACAGG
>JALSOX010000024.1 GCA_026986255.1 Desulfurococcales archaeon | reverse complement strand
CTTAGGAACAGCATTGAACGTCGCCTCGATTAACTTAGCGTACCTCTCATACATTTCCCTGCCGCGGTACCTGTAGCTGGAGGTAACGCTGGTTACGACAATGTACGCTACATTATGGCGGGGGAATACACGCCCATACTCAGACTCTACGTCGATGTACGTTAGATCACCCCCGCAAATTGGTGATAGTACATGTGTGGGGGGCATTGTGCCGGACATGAGTAGGACGCCTTTGAAGAGTGAAAGCCTCCTCTTAATGAACCCGTAACCTAGGGGGAGCGCCTTAAGAATGCTTACCTCAGACTCCGAGAGGCATCCGTAGGACTGGAAGTCAGGCTCTTTTAGGTAGCGGAGGAACTTAACAACCTTACTTAACTTAGTGCTTAAGGCAACGGCGTCTGACACACTCGGTGCTCTAAGCAATTTCTTTAACCTTATCTCGGCGAGGGCATCTTCTAAGAGAAACAATGTGCCCTCACCCGGGAGGACTACGGTCTTATCCACACGCTTCAGCAACCTCCCTTTCTGCTCGTTAACTATGTTTAAAAGGTTCTTCAGGTAACCTAGAACCTCGTCATAATGCTCACCATACTGCTTAACCTCCCTCAAGGCTTGCTCCACCGTTACACTATCTATCTCCTCATCAACTACGGCCTGAGGTATGAGGAGGGTGTGGGCCTCATCTAAGATTAAGTAGAAGTCGTCCGGCCCGACCTCAGTAAATGCGGTGTCGAATACTTCCTCACGAAACACGTAGGGATATGTAACGACAATGAATTGCGAGTCAGGAATTAACCTGGTGAGGGAGAAGAAGGGGCAGACACCAACCTTACTTGAGATTAACGATGCCAGGACGTGGGGATCAAAGGATGGCTCGGAATTAAGCAATCCCCGTACATCATCAAGCCTCTCATCAATACCGAAGAAATATGGGCACATCTTCCTCATTCTCAACGACTTGCACGCAGCCCAGAAGTCCTCCGTACTCCCTCCACCTGCGTCCTGCGCTAGAGGGCACATCTTAGCTGCACTATACACGAACGTGAAGGAGAAACCTGACCTACGTAGCTCCCGTATTACGGGACTCATTTCGTTTATCGTCCTGACGCCGTACAGCACCGGGCTAACATCTGAGTGTGAGGTCAACGCAACTATCGTCTTTCCAAAGCCTGTAGGAGCTTTAAGGACTATGTACGCGCCTAAAGACTCCGCCACTCTCTTACAAGCCTCGAGCTGGCCCTTCCTTGCCTTTGTGTAAGGGAACCTCATAGTGCTTACCTTACAGTTACGTGACTACTTCAGCGATGCTATAATCATAGTTACTCCACGGCGAATAAGCGAAATGGCGAGCCCAGCCAGTATTAAGGCTATAACCTTATCCACTAACTGAGAGCCGGACTTGCCAAGCACTTCCGAGAGCCTAGCGCCACCAATCATGGAGATGTACGTCAGGAACGCATTTACCGCTATTGCCGTTAGTGCGTAAGTTATGCCGTGAGCGTACTTAATGTATATCGTCGTGGAGATTGCTGCGGGACCAGCTATCAAGGGAGTTGCTATGGGGACCAGCGAAGGGCTATCCCTACGTAGCTCTGAAGTGTACCTAATATCCAAGAAGTCAAGAATGGCGACTATCATTAAGAGTATGCCCAGCGCTATCATGAAGTCCTGTATCTCTATGCCGAAGTAACTCATGACGTAATCTCCAACCAGACCGAAGAAAAGCAGGATAATAGTGCCGCCAGCAACACCCCTAAGGACTATTTCCTTGCGTAGACTAGGCTCGAGACCAGCGGTGCTGACCCCTACGTAAATTCCAAGCGTTATTGGATCAATTACGATGAAAAGCATTACTATATCCTGGATTAAGGCACCTACATTAAGTTCCGGAAACATGGCGGGTCACCAACATTCACACTCGGGATTACCGCGAACCTCGAGCGTGGTAAACTCCCCCCTCTTAAGATCCATGATTAAAAGCCTATTGAACAGCGGCTCACCGATGCCGGTCACGAGCTTAATTACCTCAGCAGCCTGAATAGCACCTACAACGCCAGGTGTGGGGCCGAGCACCTGTGGAGGCTCCCCTTCATGCTCACTAGTTATGCCGAGGACGCACTTAAGGCAATGCGTAACTCCCTTTAATACGGTTGTGGCTTGCCCATAGAACTCAGCTATACCGCCATGCACTAAGGGTTTCGAGTAAGTCCATGTTAGTTTATCGAGCGTTAACCTTCCAGCCCAATTATCAAGGCAATCAACAACCACATCTGCCTGACGGACAAGCTCCTCAAACTCCTCATCCAGCACGCTCATCACGTAGGGCTCAACACTGACGCCAGGGTTAAGGCTACGTGCCCTTTCTGCCGCGGCCAAGGCCTTGAATTTCCCTACATCATTAACACTATAAAGTACTTGCCTATTCAGGTTACTTAGTTCTAGCCTTCCCTCATCAACCAGGAGTAACCTGCCGACCCCCGCAGCGCTTAAGTATAACGTAACCGGCGACCCTAACCCCCCAAGACCGGCCACGAGCACTGTTGCCTCACGCAGCCTCTTCTGCCCTTCACGTCCAAGCAATTTTATCTGCCTTAAGTACCTCTCCTCAGCCATAGTTCATCCTCTCTTGAAACGTTACTGAAGGCTTAAGCATTAAGGCCGCTCTTTAATAATGTAAGGCGAGTTAATGTACGTGGGGGCGGTGAGTATGGGTGATGCAGGCCTAAAATATGGTTCAGTGGTCTTCGAGGGTGTTTCACCGAACGCAGCATTCATGACAAGGGTGAAGAGGTTCATACTGACTGCCAGGACTAAGTACCAAGAGGTTCAGATACTCGAACTCTACGAGTATGGACGAGCCCTAGTACTTGATGGGTATATTCAGTCAACGGAGAATGATGAGTTCATATATCATGAGTCACTGGTTCACCCCGTTACCGTAACGCACCCGCATCCTAGGAAAGCCCTCATCGTTGGGGGTGGGGAGGGGGCGACGCTTAGGGAGATCCTAAAGCATTCATCCATTGATGAAGCAGTAATGGTTGACATAGACGGTGAGTTAATTGAGTTCGCAAAGAAGTACTTAGACTTTATGCATCAGGGATCATTCAGTGATTCAAGAAGTAAGCTAATAATAGAGGATGGCTACAAGTACGTGAAGGAGATAGCACCGAGGAAATATTTCGATGTCGTCGTGCTGGATCTGACAGACCCGTATGGCCCGGAAATCTCGAGGAAACTATATAGTAAGGAGTTTTACGCCATGGTTAAGTCAGTAATGAAGGACGACGGTATAATGGTGACTCAAGCCGGTAACTCCTTCTTCTACCCGAAAACATATGCTAGGGTATTAGAGAACGTAAGAGCAAACTTCAGCATCGTCAGGGAATATTGGGTATGGATACCCTCATTCGGGTACGCATGCAACTTCATAACGGCATCAAACACGCTTGACCCGGCCCTACTGAGTGAGGACGAAGTTAATAGTAGGTTGAAATCACGGAATGTCGAAACAAAGCTCTACGATGGGGCTCTCCACGTCTCCCTATTCAAGGGGAAGGTATTGTTAGGGAAGGTGCCAGAAGAGTAAGGAATCAAGAGGTTAAATTAAAAGGCTATTAACTCATCGATGTTTTCAATGAGGTAATGTTAGGTACTGAGGTTCACTTAGGCCTAATCTTACCCCACTTCTCTAATGCTTCCCTAAGCTCCTTATGCGTCTTAGCATACTCTTCTAGCGGGATACCGCTGTAGTACGCCTCTAGAGCTTGACGCACCGCCATCCCTCCGGCCTTAGGGCCTCTGGGATGTCCTGTAACGCCTCCCCCTACCTGTACTAGTATGTCAGAACCCATGAAGTCAAGCAGTTGCGGCAGCACACCGGGATGAAGCCCCCCTGATGCTACGGGGAGGACGGGTTTGAGGCCATACCACTTCTGCGGCTCCTTCGTCTCGTCACCTTCAGGGCTGAAGTCTTCCTGAGTTATGACGTTCTGGGTTAGCTTTAGTTCCTTCAGGTCTGTCTCCATCTTACCTACGTTAGTCCCTATGTGAATGTGGTCCACCCCAGCAAGCCTTGATATCTTAGCTATTAGGTAGAAGCTTACGCCATGTTCTTTTGGTCTAGTAAACGCTGCATGGAATGCTCTATGTGCGTGTATTGCTAGCTTATAATCGGCCGCATGCTCCCTAGCCGTCTGAACTGCCGCCCAACCAACTGTCAAGATGTCGAGCATTATGAATTCGTTACCGTAGTCAGCGACAAGTTTCATCCTACGCAACATCTCCTCCAGCGTTGGTGCCGTTATATTGCATAGGTACCCTTTCCTCTCACCGGTCTCCTTCTCGGCCTTATCTATAGCCTTCATTACTGCAGCTAACCTCTTTTCGAAGCGGTTGAATGACTGGTTGGTTAAGTTCTCGTCGTCCTTCACCAGATCCATCCCACCACTAAGAATCTCATAGGCCGCCTCACCGTACTCCTCCGAAGTTAACCCAACCTTAGGCTTAGGCACCGTTGCAAGTATCGGGCGCTTGTAGACCTTAAGTTTGTCGCGGACACCGCTAATGCCGAACGACGGCCCAAGGAACGACTTGACGTACTTCTCAGGGAACATTATGTCAAGCACTTTCAAGCTCCTTATGGCCCTCATGCCGAAGATGTTACCCAGTACCGAGCTGAAAAGCTGGGGTATTGACCCAAGCTCGAAGAGGTCTAGAGGGTACGCCACCTTAATTAAGCCATCCTCACGGACAACGTAAGCCTTAGCCATGATCTTACGTACGTGCGGCTTCAGCGTCGTTAACGTGGTCCAGGTACCGACACTGCTCTCTGACGCGATTCTCCCCGCTACGTCACTTATTGTGAGGCCTTCAGCAGGCTTAGCCCTAAATACCGCGATCAGCTCGTCATTGCTCGGCTTATAGTTCCTGTCTACGAACTCATTATACCATTCAAACCCCATGTTTCACTTCCCTCGTTAAAATATTGGAGGAGTAACTAATAAGTTGGCTTAGCTTAAGGAGGTAGAGTGTAACGGTAAGGAAAAGATTAAGGTGAGGGTGCAGTCTTTCATGTATTGCTAACTATCTTGACTAGATTTTGGGTAGCCTCCACGAAGCGCTTGGATACTTCACTATCTGGGTATTTCAGTATGAATGGTGTCCCAGCATCATTACATTCAGCTATCCTTGGGTCAAGCGGTATCTCGCCAAGGAACTCTATCCCATACTTACTAGCTATCTCCTTACCAGAGCTCTTACCAAAGATTCTGTAGAACGAGCCACACTTGGGGCAGAGGAAGCCTGACATGTTCTCTATAACTCCCAATGGTCTTATGTTTACCCTCCTAGCAAAGACTATTGATCTGCCAACAACGAGGAGTGAAACCTCGGAGGGAATGGTCACGAACACGGCTCCGTCCACCTCCGGAAGCTCTTGAGCGACGGTTAGTGCCTCATCACCCGTGCCTGGCGGCATGTCAATTACTAGGAAATCAAGCTCACCCCAATTAACGTCCGTCACGAACTGCATTATAGCGGTGGACTTAATTGGTCCGCGCCATATTACTGGCGAGTCATCGTCCGGGAGCAGGAAGTCTAAAGACATCACCTTAAGTCCTAGAGGGCCTAGGGCAGGCTCTATTCCTTCATCTGACATCACTAACCTAGTCCCTCTTAATCCCAGCATCTTCGGGGTAGAGGGGCCGTGGAAGTCAACATCCATTAGTCCAGTTCTATAGCCTAGCTTCTGGAAGGTCAGTGCGAGGCTAGACGCTATGAAGGACTTCCCGACACCGCCTTTGCCAGACATCACAACTATCTTGTGCCTTATCTTAGACATTCGTTCCTGGAGCTTCTTCCTTCTCTCAAGGTATTCGCGCGGTACGTGAACCCTTATTTTACTCGAGGGTACGTTTGAGGCCATACTCACATCACTACATTTGAGTATTTTCGTGGAGTTAAAAGTGATTGCGTTAGTACATGATTGTTTTCAAACTTTTTGTTGGTTTAAGTACGTTAACTCAGCGTACTCAAGCTTAAACGTCAGGACATATCCGTTAATGTTTATCACTGCCTTCACAGGAAACTTGTACTTGGTCTCGTACCACACGGTGGCGTTAACGTGGTAGGTCTTGTTATGTACTTCAGTAATGTAAATGTACCGCACCTTCACAGTATCTAGGGGCTCCTTAACTGTGGGTATCTTGACCTTATCGTGTCCTAGGTATTTCGTCTCTACGCTTACGTTATGGTTTTTGAGGTTCTCAACATTGACTAGGAGCATTGAAATGTTCTCAACCTTACTTGTGAAGCCCAGCACATCTAGTACCGATTGAATGTAGGGGGCACCGATGGGTATGACGCCGTGCCCGCTCAACACGATTGTTTTGTTGCTGGTGGCGCCGCTCTCATTTGTCGGTACTTTAAGTGTCCTGTTGTAGAAGAATATTCTGAACTGTATGAAGTCCTTGACGCCGAAGACCGTGCCGTTCAGGTTAATGTTGCCTCTAACGTCGTAGAATACGTCTAGGGCTGCGTTGGGGTTGGGTTTGTTTGTGAAGTATATTTCCTTAAGCGCCTTGTAAAGGTTCTCTGTGGCCGGCTTTATTTGGTGGGACGTTTCTCTTGATGCGTGGGTTACGAGGTAAGCCGTACCTACAGCTATGGATACTATTATTGCAGCAACTATGATTAAGTCCCACCTAACCTTCCGAGTTCTTATGGAGGGTGAAATCCTTGCTTTCTTCTTAACGATTACCTTACCTGCCTCCTTCCTCCTTCCTTTCCTCTTCTTAGTCAGCTCAACTCACCTCGCCTTCCTTCAACCGCTTCACATAGCGTGGTTCAGTATAAAATCATTTTCAGGTTTCAACGACATTACACATAACGCCTAACCTTGATTACCTGCTCCTCACCCTTCATTCCGTAGGTCATTACTACTAGATCACCTATTGAGATCTCATCCATCTTAGTTAGTTTCTCGAAGGCCTCTTCAAGCCCCTCCTCACAGTTCTTTGTTGGGGTTATTATGGGGTTCACGCCCCACAGTATGTTTATTGACCTAGCAACCTTCATGCTCGGCACGGCCACGTAGAAAGGCACGTTAGGCCTTATCGATGCTAAGTGACGGGCAGTGACTCCTGTTGATGAATATATTATTACCTTGGCGTTCAGATCCTCTGCGAGTTCAGCAACGCCCTTAGCATACCTTCTCTTTAATGGGCCACCCTCCCTGTACCTCCTTACACTTTCACTGGCCTCAGCCTTGCTAACTATCCGGCGTAGCCACTTTACTGCCTCAACCGGGTACTTGCCGACCGCTGTTTCCCCGGTCAGCATTAATGCGTCAACGCCTTCAGACACCGCCACGTAAGTATCAACAACCTCAGCCCGTGTTGGTACGGGGTTCTCAATCATGGACTCCAGGAGCTGCGTCGCCACTATAACAGGCTTACCCGCTCTCAGTGAGGCCTCGACGATCCGTCTTTGGATCCTCGGTATCTCCTCGAGCCCAAAATTCATTCCTAGATCCCCCCTAGCAACTAGTATCACGTCAGCTACGCGTGCTATGTCCTCAATGTTCCTGACGGCTGACCTTGTCTCTATCTTAGCTATTACCCCGGCATCACACCCCATCTCCCTGAGTAGCTCCTTTAATATCCGCACGTTGTCAGCATTCCTAACATAGCTAAGCCCTATGTAGTCGGCCCCAACCTCACAGGCAAACTTGACGTCCCCTAGATCCTTCTTGGTTAGGGCCGGAAGGTCGAACTCCTTGTTCTGAACTACAACGCCCTTGCGAGACTTGATGATAGCGTCGGTTAGGGCGGCGACCTCAACTCCATCGCCTGAGACCTTAACAACCCTTAACCTGACCTTACCGTCATCCATGACTAAGATGTCTCCCTCATCAAGCTCGGAAAGTACCTTCTCGTTTGGGAACGGTATCACACCCGGCTCCCCAGCTCTCCGTTGCGGAACTAACCTAGCGACATCACCTTTCCTCAAGGTTAGTGGTTCAGGTAATTCACCTAATCTTATGGAGGAACCTTCAAGATCTGTTATCAGTGTTAAGGGGTTGCCGGCTATTTCCTCAGCCTTCCTTACGTTATCAGCAAGGGTTCTCCAGAAATTACCGTCCCCGTGAGCAAAGTTTATCCTGAATCCCGATGCACCAGCATTAACTAATTTAATTATAGTTTCCAAGTCCTTAGAGGCAGGGCCTAGAGACGCGATTAGCTTAACGTGAGTCAGTTCCTACTCACCTAAAGAGCAAGAGGAAAGAAAAGAAAATAAGGGTTCACTAATTCAAAAGATCTGGAGCCGCCGTAGCTCAGCGGGTAGAGCGCCGGCCTCGTAAGCCGGTGGTCGCGGGTTCAAATCCCGCCGGCGGCTCCACTCCCGCTATATAGATCTTGGTATAAACGTCTAATCGTGCTCCCTTTCAGCTCTCCCGCTATCTGGAGCACTTTCACAGTAGGTTAGCCAGGCGCTCTGGCACTCAGGGAAAGCGGGGCTTGCACAGGGGATCCAGGAGTCTGGCGCTTTCTCTACTATAGCTCGACTAGCAGTCCTTTTCATGGGCTCTTAAGAACTCTTCTCTTGTTATTCCTGCTAGCTCGAGCACTCCTAGAAGTGTGCCGGGCTTTAGCTCCGAGTGGAGCGGTACGACTGTTACAATCTTCCTGCCCTCAACATGCTTAACCAGGACTACGTGGCTCCCGCGCTGTCTCTTTATAGTAAACCCGAATTTCTTGACAAGTAGCTCTACGATCTCACGCCCTGACAGCCTTGGGAGCCTTCGCTTCAACCTCTAGTACACCCACAATGCCTTGATCAAGCTGTTCTAGCCTCTCAAGCGCTTCCGGAGCTTCCTCTAGGTATAGTTCGAGTGCCTCCAGGAGATTCTCAAGCGCCTCCTCGACGCTTTTACCTTGACTAGTAACTCCGGTGGCAACCTCTCTAGCTACATACATGTCCTCCTCTCGCCAAATAATGGCCCTTACACGCAACTTGGGGACACCCTCTACAACTTATCACTGCTTCCAGGGCATAATAATCTTAGTAGCCCGTGGACGTTTCGGCTGGCATCGGTGAACATCTCCGCTAATAGCGCATCCTGCATGAACGTTTCAGCTTTTCCACCGGTAGCTGAAAACATTAGTATTTATATCTCGGGCCTCGTAAGCCGGTGGTCGCGGGTTCAAATCCCGCCGGCGGCTCCACTACGATGACATACACAGCGTCATAACATCGTTAATTCTTAAAGTAGGCGACCTAGCGAAAAAGCTATGTCATTTAATGCCCCCTTAAGGGGGAGGAGGCGGTACCGGCAATTTCGGCTCGCGTTTTAGTATGATTAGCTTGAGTATGAGTGCTATGACGAGCACGGATGCTAGTAAGGCAACACCGATCACCGTCATGTAGGGTGTCTGTGGTCTCTTTCTTTGTGTTGTTAGTGTTAAGGTTTCAGTATTGCTTGTTCCCTCACTCATTATCTGCTGTGTTCCCGTTGCTGTGGTTGACCCTGCTAGTAGCCTTATTGATTTACTGTCGCATGATAACATGCCATCAGCACCTGCTTCGAACTTCACTAGCCAACCACCATATCTGTTCCAGTTGTTTGAGAGGAGAGCAATTACACCGCCGCTTGGTTCCGGCCGCACGTCCAGTATCTTGATGCAGTCGCTCGTTAAGTTTATCTCGCCAACGATCCTTAATGTTCTGGTATCCAGTATCCTTATTGATGCTTTAGGCCCTCTTGGATCGGATATGTAAATCATTCTCCTGCCGTCGGGTGTGAATGGTTTCTCGTGGAGCGGGAAGCCAGAACCATCTATTAATTCGCTCCAAACAACCTCGCCAGACTTAATACTTACTAGTGCGACACCTACCCTCAGTTCTCTGCCGTGGATGCTATAGCTCACAGCAACATAATTTCCGTCGGGTGATGCTTGAACCTCATAGAGCGCAAGTGATGCGTTATATTCATACTCTACAGAGTCCGGAGAAGCATGCTTAGCTAGCGACTCTATGGTTATTGGCTTAGAACTCCATACTATCCTAGGTTTGTCGTTGAGTATCATCCCTATTACCCTGTAGCGGCACCTCTCTTTTAGATCACGCATTACAAGGTAGAGTGTTGTTGAATCTTTAGAGAATGAGAACCCTATTGTTATGTACTTTCTCCACAATTGAAGCACCTGGTCGTCACTCAACTTCATGTAATGTCTAAGCATGTATGTCGTCATGTTGAGGATAGTTGACCCTGTCTCAGCATTCAGCATTACTAGCCCGTGGTAGTCGCCAAAAGGCTTTAGAGCCACCATCACTAAGTACTTCCCGTTCGGGGAGAGAGCCATCTTAGAGGTAACGGAGTTAATTTCTCGGTGCCATATCATCCTATTCTTTGACAAGTCATAGGCGAATATTACTGTGGGCACGCTGCTTATGGGGCTCATACCAACATAAATTACTTGCCCGTCAGGCGATACCTTACAACTAATGAGAGCAAAATGCTTGCCGCTTAGCTTCAGGGGTGGCTTAATGACTTGCAACACTTTCCCGTTAGACAGGGATACTATGTGGAATGCCCCACTCTGATTTGATAGGATCGCTAAGAACTTATTGTTTTGGGACACATCGAAATCTAGGTACATGAATTTGGAGGCGTCACTAAACTTTGGACTAACCCATGCAACCCCGTACGTGCTTGGCTTAGTTGCTTCGATCTGCTGGGTGTGTTGAGTGGTTACGCTTTCCTCCTCTGCGGTCCTCACTTCATATATGAAGAGCGCCCCCTGATTGGCGTCGTTTTCGAGACCTAATGCCAGAATTTTCCTTCTCTTTAACAGGGCAATACAGCTTATATCCCAACCATCATTGATGGAAACCTTACTAATTACGTCCCCAGTCTTAGCGGAGATTAATGGTGTTACGCCTGACTCAACGCCAACGATCAGCGTGTCTGTTCCGGGAATTTCCTCAACGCCCCACACGTAGTCACTGAATTCCCCGGTTTCCCAGATCTTCTTGCCTGTTCTTGGGTTCAGTGCTATGACCTTCCCTCCATACTTATTGTTGCCGTGATCTATTCCGAGACCACAGAATAGCAGTGAAGCATCTCTGCTTAATGTTACTGTGAGTACCGCGTCATCAAGGTTTCCCGTTAGCCAGAGAACCTTACCGCTCCTTAAGCTTAGCGCAGCTACAACACCAGAGTAAGGACTCCTGCGGAACGCCCCAACATACACTACATCCCTACTCACGGTTACCCCGTAAGTAGAGTGAACCGGTAACTCAGTTCTCCAAACAACCTTGCCGTCAACCGCCCTGAGAGCCATGACGTAGTTACTCTGCGGCGACACGATCACTAATGAACCGTCACGCGAGTACGCGACGTCCCACCCAGGATCGCCAAACGTTTTGGTTTCCCAAAGCACTTTCGAGCTTAAAAGAGAGATTGTAATAACCTTAAACCTGTAGTTCTTATTTGCGTCCTGCCAGTAAACCAAGGCGGTTACCTTGCTACCGTCCGGACTAATGGCTGCTGACTGAAGATATACTTTCTTGCCGAGGTCGTAAGACCAAGCCAGCCTCGGTTTATCAGTGAGGTCGTAAAGCTTTAGAGTAGGGGGCGAGACAACCGCGACTAATAGTTTACTGCCTTTCTCATCGACGCTTAAATCATATACAGGTCCTCGGAAAGTAGTGCCCCACACTTTCGTGAAGGATGTACTTACGTTCTTAGTGCCGGTTGAAGCGCTCACGACGAATGTAGAGACAAAGGCAGACGTTAGGGTTGGAGCAATAATTAGCGCAAGTATCAAGGCAGCAATAGCCTTCCTTCTTGGCTCCATGATGAGCACCTGAATCCGATGCTTACCTCTTAATTTCAGTAGAACTACATTATTTTTAAATATTACTATTATTTTAAATTTCAAGTGTTCTGATTATTATTAACTCATAGCTCAGCTCAATACCTAAATAACCGTAGCGATTACTGAAGAAGCAGGTTGAGGCCAATGCGTTATTTCTGTACGGTTCCGAAAGGCGTGGAGGGCCTAGCGGCTAGAGAGCTGCGTAGACTCGGTGCTAGCGTAAGGCACGTTACCTCAGGTAGGGTGTTCTTCACAGCTGATGATGAGTTCATCTACGTAGGTAATAGCATGTTACGTACAGTTAACAGGATTTTCATAGAATTAACTTGTAGTGACTTCAGGACGTTAAGGGACATTAAGGAGATAGCGAGTAGCTTAAGTTACGTGGAATTCCTGAGGAGCGATTCCTCATTCGCTGTTAGGGCTGAACGTATAGGGGTGCACGACTTTACCAGCGTGGATGTCGCCCGTGAGGTTGGGGCGGGCATTATTGAGTCCTATAAAGGGGAGACGGGCGTCAGGCTCGAAGTTAATTTAAGGAAACCTGATGTTGAGGTGCATGCCTTCGTCGTCAATAATGAGATAGTCATAGGCGTTAACACTACTGGTGTGTCTCTGCATAAGCGCAGGTACAGGGTATACGATCACCCAGCAGCCCTCAAGACGACGCTGGCAGCCGCGTTGCTTGAGTTACTAGATTACAGGGGCGGCTCCTTCCTTGACCCTATGTGTGGTGGTGGTACAATAGTTATTGAGGCTGCGCATAGGGTGATGTCTGCACCCATAGCGATGTTTAGGCAGGACTACGCTTACCGGAAGCTAAAGCTATACGACCGTAATTTAGAACGCGAAATCATTACTGATTTAATTTCGAAGATGGAACTCCCAATAGACACGCGAATATATTGCATAGACATTAGCCCGAAACACTTGGTAGGTGCTCAGTTAAATACTGCGTCAGCTAACACGGATTGGATAACTACATTAATCAGGGGTGATTCAACACTGACTAAAACGTACTCTCGGGTAGATGCTGACATACGTTACGCCGCTGTGAACCCACCTTATGGGATAAGGTTCCATAATCCCAAGAAGTTACCTATGTTTTACAGGGAGTTCTTAAGCGCTTTCTTCAGGCGCTTCCCCGGCGCCAAGTTAGCGCTGATAACTGCGGCTACGAAGGCATTGGAAAGCGTAGCCAACGCTATCGGGGTTAGGGTGGAGGAATCTATTAATGTAATGCATGGCGGTCTACGGGCTAAGATGTACGTGTTAAGGGTTTGAGCGAGGTTTAATGATGCATAATACCAGCGTAGCCAGCAGCAGGGTAAGCAGTAATGCGAACCCCAGGAGATCCGGCTCGAGCATGGTTCTCCATTGACGTGTGCTGGTCTCTGCCGAGGTCGTGGAGATTACGCCTTCATGTGCGCTTGGATGATAGGTAGTGTTTTCCCTAGGTGTTGTTGCGTTAGATGCGACAGTGCTTGTCGAATGGGAGGCGCATGGCGTTGACTCCACCACCGTAGCTGTTCCCGTGGTGTTAGGCTGTTCCGCAGTGGTGTTTATGCCTTCATGTGCGGTAGTGGTTATGTTATGGCTCACGGGGGGTGACGTAGTTACTTGATTTAACCCGGCGTTAGCTCGGACCTTCAATATTAACGGAATTAACATATTGTGTAGCACACTGGTTAGCCTACTCACGTTAAGGCTTCTGAGCCCATGAGGTACTTCATTATCCTTAAACAGCATAACCTCCTCAGCATACCTAAACTTAGATAGCTCCTTCTTGATGTGCTTCAGTTGCTTCTCGGTGACCTCGGCAGTAAGCGACTCGCCCTCAACTAGGGACGGGTTATTGAGCCTCGCCCCCGCCAGGAAATCTAGCGACACCCACCCAACCGTTGGAACGTAGATTAACGTATATGCGTGTGGTCCGGCATTGACGAACCTCACGTAGGATCCTTCAACAGGCATTGTGATATTTAACGGTAAGTAAACGTAGCTGTATTCCATCTTAGCCGGTATGCCGTAATACCACAACAGGTTCATCAGTACCCTAGACATGTCGTCACAATCCCCTTGGTGCCTGTTAACCACGTCGGCGAGGGTTCTAGGTAGGGCGCTTGCGTTGTAATGTATGTAGCCTGATAAGTATATGAAAATAGCTGCTTGAATCGCTAGGAAGACCTTCGACACGTTTTTAACGCTATATCCCCTCTCCCTAAGCCACTCAACAAAGTCAGGAACCACTTTTTGCTTTACAATACTTGCAGGCCTCCTAACGTACCTCTTCTCAATGCCTGATGGGATCCTACTCTCAACTCCTTTAAGGGCGGTGGGATTATTGGTGATCCTCAATATGAAATCCGTTAGGTTGAGGAAGGACTGCTTGATCTTAACAACCACAAACCCGTAACTTCCGTTGAAGACCGCTATCCGTGCGGTGACGTTATTGTCCTTCCCTGAAAGCGTAACGTTGCCTCCGTAGGCCGTGATGTACACCGTCTGGTTAAGCGTGCCATCACTGTAGTTCGTAGGTATTTCAAAATACGCTGTTGTTTTATTCCTTGCCAAGACTACGTATGCGTAATCATATAGGGTGAAGCTGAGTCTCTGTAACCTACCGTAAGTCCCTCGAGGGGAAGCATAGATGCCTTGACAGCTGTAATTAAGTATGAAGGAAAGCATTACCAGAACCAGCATCAACGCTGCTAGGCCCAAGTTACGCAAAGCGAGCCCCAGACACCAGTAGACTCACGCCTTAATAACTTAAGTAGAGATACCTTAGACGGGTCAAGAGCTTTGAGCAACGAATTGATGCTAGACGATCTAGGGGAGGAGAAGGCCTTAGACGCCCTAATTACGGTTCTAGGCAGTAGTTTTGGCGGGGGGTTACTAGATAGCTTAGATGATGCTGTAGCTCTAAACTTGAGAGGCATAACCTTAGTTAAGGTCGATGGAACCTCTGAAAAAGCGTCTAGGTATCCTTGGATGGGGCTAGATGACTTAGCCTATCGCACCTCAGCGAGCGCCGCGTTAGACATAATTGCGAAAGGGGGGAGGCCCAAGTATATGTTGGTATCTATTGGTGTGCCTAGGGAAAGAACCGTTAAAGATATTCAACTAATTGGTGTTGGTCTCCGTGATTTTGCCGAACGCTACGGACTGAAGGTGCTGGGAGGCGATCTAAATGCTTCCGATGATCCCTTAGGTGTCTGGATAGATGTAACTATGCTCGGCGAGGCAAAGGGCCTTATCGGGATAAGAGGGGCGCGGGCGGGTGATGAAGTTTACGTAACGTCCTGCTTAGGTAGGTCAGCAATCCCGGCAATAATTCATTACTTATCACCACGCAGTAAGGACATACCCGTAGAAATTAAGGAGATACTACGTAGACCGGAAATACCCTTAGGTTTCTTGAAGTACGTCAACGAGGTTAAGGTCGCTACCGACGTGAGTGATGGGTTACGCTCAATAAGGAGGTTTCTAAGAATGAACTCACTCTCGTTAGCGCTGACGGAGAACCCTCCCATATGTGAAGACATTATCGAGTTAATTGAGGAGTTAGGTGTGAATACTTATGACGTGCTAAGGTTTCTGGGGGAAGAATATACTATACTCTACGTTTGCCGTGAAGGTGCTAGTTGCGGGGACGGGCTCCTTCTAGGGAGCCTTGTGGACAGAGATGTTGGGAAGGTGTTCCTCAATGAGAGGGAGGTTCCGGGAGGATGGGATAACTTCAAAGGCTTCCTGACGACCTAGGGTGCCGGCAGTTAAAGGATTGCCTCACTACCTTGATGAAGGCCTTAGGCGTGGGTAACCTTTTATTTTTAACGGAGTAAATGATTAAGCTAGAGGTTACGCCGAATGAATGAATCCCAACCCGCTGTGGAGAGTGGGAAAGAATTGATTAAGCCATCAGCCTTTGATGCGTCCAGAGGAATTATCAGGATCGCAGACAGGGAGGTGCGTGTGGGGGGACCCATCCCGAAACCTAGGGAGGACGAGAAGCTCATCAGGTATACCAACTCAATATGCCCTTACTGCTACGCATTACTACCAGCCATAATAGTTGAGCGTGACGAGAAGCTCTATATTAGGAAGATCTGCCCAGAACATGGTGAGATAGAGGAGATCTATCAGGGAAGCTCTGAATGGGCTAAACGAATAGAGAAGTGGTTTGTCGAGGGGCGCGGGCCAAGGCATGTGTACACGGAGCTAACGGCGCCCTGCCCCTTCAGCTGCGGTCTCTGCCCGCTGCATAAGAACCACACAGCCCTAGCTAACTTAGTGTTGACGAATAGGTGCGACCTTGATTGCTGGTATTGCTTCTTTTATGCTGAGAAGTCAGGTTTCGTCTATGAACCAACACAGGAGCAAATAAGGTACATGCTTAAGTCCTACTCAAGGCAGGGGGTCACGCCCGTAATACAATTGACGGGTGGTGAGCCCCTCTTACGTGAGGACATCGTTGAGATAGTTAAGATACTCAGGGAGATGGGCATAAAGCACGTACAGCTAAACACGAATGCCATTAAGTTCGCTAGGCTGTATTTAGAGAAAGGTGAGGAGGAGGCAGTGAAGTTCGCTAGGGCTCTGAGGACAACAGGCGTGAACACTGTCTACATGAGCTTTGACGGAGTATCACCTAAGTCAAACCCGAAGAATCACTGGGAAATACCCTTCATCTTCGAGGTATTCAGGAAGGCTGGCATGACCTCAGTAGTATTAGTACCCACGGTAATCAAAGGAATAAACACGGGAGAGCTCGGCGACATAATAAGGTTCGCTGCGCTTAACATGGACATCGTAAGAGCGGTGAACTTCCAGCCAGTATCACTTACCGGAATGATAAAGAGGGCTGAGCGTGAAAAGCTTAGGATCACGATCTATGATACCGTGAAAATTATTGAGGAGCAGACCAACGGACAGATAACGGTGAATGACTGGTACCCCGTCCCAACATCGGTTCCCGTCTCAGTCTTCGCTGAAGCCCTAGCAGGAAGGTTTAAGTTTGAGATGGCTAATCATCCTGAATGCGGTGTGGGTACCTACGTGTATGTCCGCAGGAGAGACGGGGATCTGGAGTTTATCCCAATACCTAGGATGATAGACGTTGAGGGCTTCATGGAATATCTGCGTGAGAAGGCGGAGGAACTCAAGTCTGGGAAACACAAGTTACTCGTAGGTACTAAGATACTCTTGAACATACTTAAGGACTTCATAAAATGGGGTGAGGTTCCCTCCGAGCTAAAGAGAAGCCTACCAAAACTGCTTCTAGAGATATTTACTAAGCAGTCCTACGAGGCGCTAGGCAAGTGGCACTATAAGTTCCTGTTCTTGGGAATGATGCACTTCATGGATCTCTACAACTATGATGTCGAGAGGGTCATGAGGTGTAACATCCACTACCTAATGCCGGACGGCAGGGTGGTTCCCTTCTGCACCTTCAACGTGTTAAGTGATGTCTATAGGGACTATGTGCAGAAGAAGTATATGTTCACCCTAGAGGAATGGAGGCGCATGAAGGGAGAGCACACGTTGGGAGAGGCGATAAAGTACAGAAGGAGCAAGGAGTTAATTAAGAGGATGATGACTCACCCACTGTACCTGAAGACCTACGGCCCATTCCTAGAGAAGTGGGTTGATATGTATCCATGGCTCAAAGAACTCATTAGCAAACACCGATAAAGCTAAGGTGGTGGGAACCCCGAGGACAGGGAATCGGGTTGAACTCGGGCCTCCTTTCTTCATTCTGGAAACTTATACCCGCAAAACGGACATACCTTAGCTTCCAACGGTACTAAGTGACCATTCGGACACCACTTAAGTCTCTTGCCACAGTTAGGGCAGAACTTAGCGTTAAGGGGTACCTCAACCCCGCAGTAAGGGCAGTAGAACTTCCTCTGAGCCTGGGATTGCGGTTGCTGTGGAGGTGTGGGTGCTTGCTGGGCGTAGGGACCATACAGTAGCGGGGGAATCATAACTATCCCTGCCCCAGTAGCTGCGCTTGGGGACTTGCCTAGCTCGGCGGCCACTGACTTGACGGTCTCCATCTGAAGAACCATTGCTGCGTTGCCTGTCTGCCGAATCCAGAATATCTTTTGCCTCCACTCATCCGTAGTGTCTACACCCTCGAACTTAACATCGATGAGTTCCAGACCCAACCTCTTGAAGTCCTCCATAACCCTCAGCTTAACCTCCGTGCTTACCCTATCTAGGTTCAGGAATACGTCAACAATACTGTATGTTGATAGGTACTTCATCAGCAACTCATTTATATATCCTCTTAGATAATCATTGATGTCGTCGGTGGTGAAGAGTGACTGTCCCCCAACAACCTCGTTCACAAAGACGGCAGGATCAGCTATGCGGAAATAGTATGAGCCCCTGAACATCAGTGGCGCCAGCTCCGTTGTCTGAGCCCTCCCACCGAAAAGTCCGCGGAACTGCTTCAGCGAGACAAATATTACTGTAGCGACGAAAGGTACCTTATCATAACCAGCTACCTTCGATAGGGCCTTAGTGAGCAACGGTAAGGTGGCGGTCGTAAGCACATGCCTCCCAGCCCTAAACACGTCATAAACCTTACCGTCTCTGTAGAAGACTGCCGCTTCGTACTCCCTAACTATTAGGACGGATCCCCACTCAATCACCTCATTAGGGTACTTCCAAACTATATCGTCCGGGCTCGGGCTTACCCATTCAATTACCTTAGGCATATACCGCACCACCCTACCTGCCGGGTTCGGTCTTGAATAAGTTATTCCTTAACTCTATTTTGTCAAGCACGCTATTAACTAGGCTCATGACTTCCCGTAGCTTAGCAGGGTTACTACGCGCCTCCTGGAGGACAGCGAGTAGGTTTTCAGTCATTGAAGCTATCTCAGCATCGATTCGCTTCAGTGCTTCGAGTTCCTGCTCCCTCACCTTAACCCTATCAAAGAAGCCAGCGTACCCTGTCGGCGCGTTCTTTATTTTAGAACCTGCTTCATCCAGTTTCTTCCAGAGCCTGTCGAGGTGAGTGGTCGATGCATCGTACATGCCGTCCAGGGCAGCGAGCATTAATTCCCTTACAATGCCACGCGCTCTCCTCAGCTCCTCGTATATGTAATTACGGACTAACCTATCATCCTCCCTGATTAATTCCTTAACCTTGTACCCATGGAACCCAGGGATTATTTTCTCGAGCTTCTCCAACAGGCCTAACTCCTTACCCAACTTCGACACCTGATTCCCTACCCGATGGATTAATCCCAACTATCCTTATTATTACCTTACCTTAGCTACTTACTAAAGCCATTGTTTTCATCGGGTAAGTTTATCAGGGGGGCTTAGTCATGCTGACTAGCACGTACGCTAACCCCATACCTATGAACAGGACAGCAATGCCGGGAACCATACCTGCTTGAGACGCGACAAATACCGCTACACCAGCCGCCACGACCACGCCTCCCCAAAACCGCCCTAGGAAATCACGCCGTGAAGCTGTGATGAAGGCGCCGACAAAGCACAACACTATCGAGACCGAGCTAATGAATGATAGGACGCCACACCAAGTCGCAAGGATTAGCACACCAATCACTACTAGTGTGAGGGCAGCGAGCATACCCTCCCTCAACGTAGCCCTACAAGTTAACTCGACACTACTGCTAAATAATGTGGTGTTCCACAATCAGCTAATGAAGTAGTTGGTACGTGTGAAAAAGCTCTGCAACTACTACTTAAGTACCTTCGTCCTATACTCCCCGTAGAGTTTGGAGACTTCGTTAATCCAACGCACTAAGTCTTCAGGCCTGTCCGGGTAATTGCGATATAACTCCTTGGCTTTATTCATGTACTTTGCTACTGCCCTTAACTTAAGTAGTAGGCTAGGTCTCCCTATCCCTGCCAGTAACCTCATCGCCTTATCCACTACTGAGAGCTCGAGGTCCCCCTTCATGGAGACCGTGTTCAGGTCGGCCTCCCTAATGATCTTACGGGACATGCCGTACTCGAGGTCGTCATCGTTCAATTGCTGGAGGAACATCCTGAATATGTCGAGGGCGGCTTGCTTTATGCCGTAGTGCTCTAGGAAGCACTTATTCGCGCCCCAGAGAGCGGTATTGGAAGTGTCTCCGTTAGCCTCTAGGTAAGCGTTAGCCAAGCACCAGGAGGTTATCATTGCTGAACCCTTCCCCCCACCATGCACGGGGTTCACCGCGTAAGCAGCGTCGCCAACGACCGCTAAGCCGTTCCACACTAAGGTATTAACAGGCCTCCTCGTCGGTGCGGGTGCGCCGCCGGCCTCAACTACCTCGCTCCCCTTAAACTCAGGTCTAGTTAGGACGTAGTTATACAGTAGGTCCTTAGGGTTGGGATATCCTACCCCATGTTGCACCCCTAAACCAACATTCACTAACCCCTTCCTAAGGGAGTACGGGAAGAACCACCAGTAACCGCCGGGCGCTACGCGCTTACTTATGTATATGCGAAGGATTTCCGGTTCGTCTATCTCTTGACTAAGCTTACGGACCTCGCGATAAGCAACTATGGCGTCCTCGGGATTTAAGGGATCTTTGATTGGCCAATCGTCAGGGACCTGATTAGCGAGAACCCTGGCGTATCCTGTGGCATCGATCACTAGCTGCGCGTGCACCTCAATCTTTCCGGAGTCCTTACGTAGGATGGCCCCCCGCGCGGTATTGTCCTTTATTATTAATTTAGCGGCGCTTGTCTCCTCCCAATACTCTACGCCTGCGTTGATGGCTTCTTTGATAAATCTCTGTGTGAATCTTACCCTGTTAATCATGAACCCGTCTCCCAACACCCTATACTTCGTGCCCTCCGAGGGTGAATACACATCTATACCCTTCACAGTGCCCGCGAGTTCCTCGCCGCTTGGGTACCTTACCCCTAGCTCGTCGAAGTGATGCTTACCCATGGCATCCCCGCATGCCTTATCACCCACCCGAGTGAAGGGTCGCATGTCGACGAGCAGTACCCTGACGCCTTTCCTACCCAGAAAGTATGCGAGCGTTGACCCGGCGATGCCTGCGCCCACTACCAGGACATCGTACTTCCGTGACACTTTACGACCCCGCTCTCATAAGCTACGGCGAAGCTTTAATTGCTTACCAGAAGGAACGGCGGTCCCCGTCGCTCCATCTACATCATCGACTCAGCGAGTGTCGTCAGGTCATCCCACTATCCTTAAGGGTAGGAAAAATTAAAACTCAACACCTAAAGACTTGGGTAGGCTTAAGGCCTTGGGGACGGGGGAGAGGATCTGCGAAGTATGTGGTGAGAGATCAGCGACCCGTAGGTGCAGGATCTGCGGCAGAAACGTTTGCGAGAGGCACTTCGATGAACGCAGGGGCATATGTATAGTGTGCTCCGATTTAACGTGCCAAGTTTGCGGGAAGAGGCTCTCGGTGGATGCCTGCGTCGTCTGTGGGAGACTAGTATGTAGGTCATGCTCGGTCGAGCTACAGCCCGGTATAAGGGTATGTACGTATTGCTATGAAAATCTACCGAAGGCACTGAGTGAGAGACCTGAACTCAGCTACTTGTCAAGATATATTCGAAAACGTCATTGACACACCGGCAATTAAAATAAAAGCTTAAAATGTGCCCGGCGCTATCCTCAAGGTGATGTTTAATGGGGTTTAGTGATGCGTTAAACCTCGTTGAGAATGTAATAAGGAGGTACGAGGGCGTGCGCGCCGAAGCTGTGAAGGAGGTTAAGATAGCTAAGGTCGCCGCATTCAATATAGTTAGCGAGATACTCCTCAGAGCCGAGCGAATACTGGCGTACTTAACCGAGTTAGAGAAGTTGGCAGAAGGGAAAAAGGTTTCGAGATTATGTGGTAACTGGGTGATTGCCGAGGACGACGGAATGACTTTAGCTTCGCGGGTTAAGCCGGCCTTGGCCGTGTCTTACTTAGCGAAGGAAAACAAGATAGTGCTCGCTGACTCCGTAACGTCGGTTATTATTAAGCCCTCAGAGCTGGCTGTGAAGTTCAGGTCACTCATTATCACGATACCCTTGACACGCGGTGGTATTGAGGAAAACGCAGACGTACTTAAGTCGCTGGGCTCGAAGATGCTCTTCGTAGTTGACGCCATACTAGCCAGAATAGAGATGTGTGGTAAAACGCACGGCATAAGGCTATAGTACTTTCCTTTCAAGGAGACTTCATGAAGCCTCAAGGGTGGGGCTGGCGCTTAATTTCGGTTATCCTAAATCCCTTCCTCCCAGAAACAGACACAGCATTTCATTAATTCCCGGCGCATAGAGGAAAACTAGAGGCACATTACTAGGCAATTTAGATTCACGTAACTTCCTGTAAACTCTTAAGGCTCCCTCAGGACTCATCCCACGCTTAACGCTCTTAAACTGGCACTCCCGGACTAGCTGCCGTCTCTGCATACCGTATCGACACGATACTAAGCGGTCGCCGTGGAAAACCGCTTGAAGATCCGGTTTAACTAGGAGCGGGATGAAGTAACCGAGGTAGAGTTCCAGGTACGTTGCCCTAAGACGCGTCGGGCAGGAATCGAGTACCGCCACGCCGGAAATTACGCTAGCGTCGTAACGTAAGCGAAGCCCAACCCATCGACACCTCCGCGCTGGCTTAGTAAGCTCAGCTGGAAGTAAGTTCAGGAGCCCCTCCAAGCACTCCTTGGGGCACACCGCCAAGAAGCGGGGGTCAGGGCACACCGCCACCTCAACCCGCTTATTTCGGCTCATTTCATGACCCCTTTTTAAGCCGTTCAAGTCCTTCTCGTGGGAGCAGGTATTGAATGTTAAGGAGCACAACGGTGCTGTCCTAGTGTATAGCGTGAGTGACCCTGCGGGCTCCGGCATAGCTGAGTACTTAAGGGAAGTTACAGCTTGCGTTGACGTAAGTGCTTCAAGGGCTGTTGAGGCATGGTACGTTAAGGACGTGGACGCTGTGCTGGCGGGATTCCCGGAAGAGACAATATTCATGGAATACCTTGATGAGGTATTCCCCTCGGCTAAGTTCTATGTCTTCCTATCGAAGCACTCCGCCACGTCCGGCATAAGATCCTTGACAACGCATCATACCGGCAACCCAACAGCCTCAGCCGTTGCCGGCGGCAGGCCTTACGAACTCTCCATAGCTTACCCAGTACTGACTTACAACTTCATCAGGAGTCTTAATGAAGTATCTAAAACACGTGCACTGCAAGGATTTGAAGTTGTTTACGAGGTTACGCACCACGGCCCTACCTCATTGAATAAGCCGTTATCCTTCGTTGAAGTGGGCTCAAGTAACAGGGAGTGGGGGCTTAGGGAAGCGCATGAAGTTGTTGGTGAGGCCGTGCTTGACTCTTTGAAGGCATTAAACCACGTGAGGTGCGTACCTATAGTTGGGTTCGGGGGGCCGCATTACGCAGAGAAATTCACGGAGCTCGCCCTAAGGGAGGATCTATGTTTCGGACACATAATACCTAGATACGCCCTCAAGGAGCTGCGGGAGACTCCCGAGAAGCTGGAGTTAATCATTAGGCAGGCAATGACCAAGTCAGTGCCAAGACCTGTGAGGGCATTAGCGATGAAGAAGGTGGGTTCACTTGCGCGCGATACTGTCAGGAAGGTAGCCGAGGATCTCGGCCTGGAATTCGCTATCATTAAGTAACGCAAGCATGAAGTAAATGCTTATACGGTCGAAAGCTTAGTTCGTTGAGGGTACTATGCACGTAGTGCTCAAACTCACAGGTAAAGTGTTCGAGCCAGGCAACGAACGAGTGCTTCTTGAGATAACCGGGATACTAAGGGAGAAAGCATCAACTGACCGCCTAGTAGTGATCACTGGTGGAGGTAAGACTGCTAGGAAGTATGTTGAGCTAGGCAAGGAATTAGGCGTGAGTAATGCGTGGCTGGACCTCCTAGGCATGGAGGCATCTAGACTCAACGCCCTCCTCCTCGCCGCATTGCTCGGTGAATTAGCCTACACGCCGATACCCCGGAGCGTTGATGAAGTCCTTCAGGGACTGTCCACGGGTAAGGTAGTGATTCTGGGAGGGCTACAGCCAGGGCAATCAACGAACGCGGTTTCAGCAATGATTGCTGAGCTGGTGAGGGCTGATCTACTAATTAACGCAACAAACGTTGATGGAGTATATGACAGAGATCCAAGCAAGTACCCGGATGCAAAACCCTTAAAGGAGGTAAGCATTCAGCAACTCGCTGAAATGCTACGCTCCCAGGACTTCAGGCCGGGGCATTACGAGTTACTGGACACCGTAGCGCTGAAGGTTGTAGCGCGTTCAAAGATAAGGCTAGTCTTCGTCAACGCCTTCAAGCCGGAAACGATCAGGCTCGCATGGGAGTTACGGCAAGAAGCAGGGACATGGGTGAAGCACTAGCTCCTAAGCACTCTAGGCAGTACCCTCATAATTCTGCGGGTGTGGATGGTCACTCCTAAGTTAAAGCAAATTAATCCCGCTAACATGACTTTCTTTGGTGCGGGGGTGCCCGAGCTCGGCCAAAGGGGGCGGGCTCAAGACCTTTCCGGCTGGGCGGAGAGACCCGCTGGCGTAGGCCTGCGTGGGTTCGAATCCCACCCCCCGCACCATCAATTATCCCAGCGCTAGAGCACGTTTAGTAACTCTTTAGCTTCCTTTGGTCTCTCACTAATGTCTAGTGAAAGACACCCTGCAAGCACTTCCCTTAACCTCTTATCCCTTACCTTAGCTAGGACCGCCTTATCCCGTTTAACTACCACATCATTTTCCACGACCTTACTCAACGTGTCCTTAAGTTTGCTGGGATCCCTACGGGCGATAGAGAATATGAAGGAATATAAGTCATACTTCTCCTTAGCCCTGCTGGGTTGAGCGCCAATTAACGCGTCCCTCAATGCCAGCACTATCTCTGCTCGCGACCCTAAAGTCGAGCCAGCTATTGTTTCCAGCACTATCATCCCTAGCGAGTAAACATCATTGTGCGTTCCTTCAATACCTAGGAGTAAGTACGGGTCACAATATGACGGGTTAACAAATCTTGTCAACTTCCTAGGGAACCTCCCTAAGAAACCGGTAATAAATACCTGCGTAGAACCTCCTTTTTCCGGGACTGGCGTTACTAATACCTTCTTCGGATCTAGCCAGAGATGTGCTACGCCGATCTCGTGCGCGCGTGTCAAGTACTGAATCACCCTTCTAAGGACGATCCTAGCAAAGTCTTCCTTCCCCTGCTTCATGACGTTATCCAAGAGGGTGACGCTGGCCCAGGGAATCACGAGGGATGGGGGTGCCGTCACCAAGTCATTCACACTACCATACTCTGTTCTAGGAATGAAGAGGCCCGAAACCCTAACCCCATTAGCTAACGCGACGCTAAAGTCCAACGCTAGTGATGAAAGTATGATCTTCCCATTCTCGCTCACTACTAAGGTATCTGAGGGGAGGACAAGTATCTGCTTCTGACCATCTAGCTCGGCCGGAAGCACTACTATGAATTCTGTGCTTATTAGTACGTCATTACCTACCTTCAATCCGTAAAGCTGAGTCCCGAGGAGAGAGTCAGGGTAACGTAACTCCCTACACTCATTAACGGCTTTCTCAACACTCGGTCTTAGCATACTTGGGAGATTCTCAAGCGGTACGCCATAAACATAGGAAGTACCTTTCTTATCTCTTACAAGTTTCAGAGCATCATCGCCGAAGACCCTCCTGCTTCCTTCACGTGCCGCCGCAGCTATTAACATGTCTTTACAGCAAAGTAATACGTAACCTTTTCCTTCACCATAATCAAACCTCACGAAAACAACCGTGCTTACTGGTGAGTCGTAAGAGAGTACCGGTCCTTGCGTCTCGATTATGTCGAGTAGATCAGCTGAGAACATAATCTTAGATATTACTAACAGATCCGAGAAGATCTCACTAACTTTTTGGAAGTTGCTGTATCTCCTCATCCGCTCCCTCCAACCCACTTTTAAATAGTGATGATTTAGGATATAACGATATGTACCTGCATCTCATTCTATTCTTTAGTACTTGAAAACAAAAGTATTACCTACGAAATAGGCTAGTGACACTTCAACCGTTGTAAATACCTAAGGTATTATTCCTCAATAATACGTAGCCCTAAATTATGGGTGCTTCGCAAACGTATTACTACTTAACAGTGTTAGTTTTAGGTCATTCACCCTTATTTCATCGGGCCTAGTCTTTATTACTAAACACAGCGTTGATTCTTTGGTGATGCTTATGCCCTTCATCACAGGAAATAAGAGTCGCAGAAGGATAGTTACGATTAGAATTCCGTTAAGCATGAATAGGGAGCTTGAAGAATTTGCAAAGAAATTTAACTATCCTTCAAAGAGCGAGCTTGTTCGTTCAGCAATTTTGGAATACCTAGCCGAGATAGAGAACGAAATGAAGATTAGCACCCATCTCAACACCGATAACGACTACTTAGAGGGGGATAGCGGCTTAAGTCAAGCGGAGGGGATAATCCTGGTTTAGGGGTGTGGTGAAGCTCGATCTTTTTCCCTTAAGGGAGTTCCCTCGAGTCCCTGAGGCGCTAGAATGAACGCGCTTAAAAGTAGCCCTACGCACCTCTCATTTGGTAGGCCACGGTGTGCGCGACGATGAATCTCCATGGAATGATTGAGAGGGCTAGGAGCGGGGATAAGCTAGCAATAGCGAAGATACTAACGGCAATTGAGGAGGACCCGTACAGTAACTCAGAAGCTCTGAGGTCCCTTTGGGTTAGGGAGCCCGCCTCACACGTGATTGGATTCACGGGAGCTGCTGGGGTGGGTAAGTCCACCTTAATATCGGCTGTCGCGCTTAGGCTCGCTAGGGAGGGTCATAGCGTAGCGATCATAGCGGTGGATCCCTCATCACCTTTCAGCGGCGGGGCCTTACTGGGGGACAGGGTAAGGATGCGGCGCCTCACGGGGAAGGTCTTCATAAGATCGATGAGCACGCGCGAGGAAGAATCCCTTCCATGGAAAGCCCTCCTAGCTATTGAGGTACTAGAGGGTCTCGGGTACGAGTACATCATACTGGAAACGCCGGGGGCAGGCCAGTTTAGCGTGAGGGTAATGAAGGCGGTGGACACCGTGGTGGTAGTGCTGATGCCTGGGGCAGGCGATGAAATACAGGCCCTTAAAGCAGGTATAATGGAGATAGGGGATATCTACGCAATAAATAAGGCAGACCTACCCGAAGCCGAGCTAACGTACTCCCAAGTAAGATTCGTGTTGAAGGACACCAGCAGGATGGGATGGGAACCCAAAGTACTGCTGACCTCACCCATAATGGGTCGAGGCATAGACGACTTAATAAACACGTTAAGTAAACACAGGGAACACGCCCAAAGCATTAACCTACTACGCACGAAAAGAAAAACGAGAAGAGAACTCGAACTCGAACTACTACTCATAGAAGCGCTGAGGAGGAAAATCCAACAAACACTACGCGTCAACAGCAAAGCAAAGAAAATCTACGAGCAAGCCATACACGGGGAAACAGACACCGTAACCGCAACGAAGCAACTGCTACACACAATCCTTCAAAGAGAATAATAAGGGGCGGGCTAGTAAGGTAAATTAATCCCCAACACATAAACCCCTAAATGGTGGTGGGGCCGTAGTTTAGCTTGGGAGAATGCGGGGCTTGGGTCCGCTCACGCGGAAGACGGCAAGAACCCCCGTGGTCCGGGGTTCAAATCCCCGCGGCCCCACCAAATAGATCCATATACTTGGTTCTCAATACTTCTAATTAGTGAAGGCTGATTTGGCATATCACCATTTTCAGACCGGCATATCAACCATGAGCGCTACTTGGCATATCAGACCGGCATATGACAGAACGATATTCTGCAACTACTATCAGAAGGTGACTATCAATGGTTGACACCAAGTTCATATACTTATCCAGCATACCAGATGATGTTCGCTACCGCATCTTTGACTACCTATGGGAGAAGGGTGTAGGATCTCGTTACCTAGGTATAAAGCCGTATCAAGCAAACGAGATCAAGAACAGGAAGAGGAGGGTTTCGGATGAATTACTGAAGCGAATGTTGGAACTTCTTACACCTGAGGAGTATGCTGAGCTTGTTGAAGGTGTTACAACTGTTAGGGTCGACCCAAATACGTTTGTCAAGATCCTCGTATCGGCTATCACAGACCCCACGCTAAAGCCCATCCTGGTTGAATTCGTTAAGAATAGGCTAGCAGCCGAGATCTTCGCTGAGACGACTAGGTATACTGTGACCAAGCAGGATTTAGAGGAGTTTAGAGAGTGGCTTGATAGGCAGGTTAGGATCCGCGAGAAGAACCCTGAGCTAGGTGAGGGTATCTCTAGAGATACCGCTTCTAAACACCGGAAGTATTTGAACGAACTACTTACATACCTGGGGTACTCCTTCACAAAGAACTGTATTAGTTGAGAACGGCGTACTTAAGGCAATTATGACGAATCTGTACACTTCCTATAGGCTCGGATTAAAAAATACAAGTAATGCTGGAAGGACGTATCTTACAGAGCCTTTTACCGTTCCGACAAATTTTGTGATAAAGGTAAAGAAACATTGTAACGATTTACAAGAACTATATTCAGCATGTAATAAAGGACTTGTAGTAGAATCGTTCTCTACACCTCAATCTGCTGATATTACTGGTCATTTTAAATTAAAGGCAGATCCCTGTTTCATTATAAAGAAAGGAAGCATAATCGGTATATCAAGAACCGTCTTAATTAGAGGAAAAATCTTCGAGTTTATGAGACATGAAATCATTGGTGGAGGGAAAACCGAAATTCAAGGTCGAGTGTCAACACCATATCTATGTTTCTTCATTCAAGACTAAGATGAGATTCAAAACTATAGAAGTGCAAAACTATATTGCTATGTTATAGTACTCTTGCTTCTTAGGTGTGACTATCGTGAGCGCAGGAAACAGAGAATTAAACCAACGCATCTTAGCTTTAGCAATATGTACGGAGTTTTCTATCTATTTATGCGTGCAGTTACTTCGTGTAGCTTTACCTCTCTTCTTCCTTGAAGTATTGAAATCAAAAACTCTAATTGGTATCCTTGGCCTAATCAGCGGAATTTCTGAAACCTTAACGTCGCTTATTTCTCCATTAATAGTATCAAGGATCGGATCCATTAATTCAATTATTATAGCGTTCATAACTTCTTCCACAGCCTTTTTACTGCTTACTCTTACTAACTCTATACCAATAATATTTGCTTTAGGTGTTATACGAAGAATGTCTATAGCAATCAGGCATATCGCTTATAGAGTAGCTATAAAGGTAATTACCTCTGAGCCAATGAAACTCTATGCATATGGTAAATATGGTGAAATCATTGCAGGCGTAGTGGGACCGTTAATAGCCTACACGATTATTGAGGATACAGGCATTCGCTCTGTCCTAATATTAGTTGCTATAATTCAAAGCACAGCTGCTTTCTTATGGTTCTTATATGAGAGATTAAGCACTATTAAAGAGAGCAAAAACATGAGAGAAACCGACAAGAAGAAATTCACATATTGGTTACCGTTAAACCCTCCACTAGTTTATATTCTTATAATAGACGTTATGATAGCCCTTCAGAACGCCCTCGTATTTACATATATGATAATGTATGCATACGAGTACAAAACTTTGCTATCGGGTATCCTAGGCTTAGTACTGTTAAATGTCGTTAAAGCCCTTACTGTATCGATGGTAGCCAGAATTA
>JALSOX010000023.1 GCA_026986255.1 Desulfurococcales archaeon | reverse complement strand
AGAAGTAACCAAACTAACGGACACGGGCAACCACGATGCTTCAACCGATAACTCATTAAAAATACTGGAAAAGTTCGGCGATAAGATAACACTGATAGCAAACAAAGCAAATATAGGGAAAGCAGCGTCAATTAATAGAGCATTAGATTTCGTTAGGACACCCTACACGTTAATACTAGATGCTGACACCGTGCTAGACAAAGCATTCGCTCATGAAGTGCTAAGAGGATTCTACAAGGAATCCGTGCAAGGCGTAAGTGGCTTAATTCTTCCTAAGAATGTAAGTTCCTCAACACAAAAGAGCAGATTACTGGAATATTTGGTCTCACCACAGTCAAAGAAGGTACAACTCAAGCTAGGTGGTATCTGGACACTATCCGGGTGCTCTATGATGTGGAGGACGAAATTCCTACGTGAACACAAGATCCCAACAGACACCGTGGTCGAAGACATGGATGTCTCATGGCTTGCTCAATCCGTTAAAAACGACGAGAACGAGTATATGAGGCTAGGATTCAATCCAAACGCAATAAGCTACACTGAGGATCCTGAGTCATTTAAAGAGTACACTAGTCAAATACATAGATGGTATAGCGTGAAGGACGTATTAGAGAATAGGTTTAAACACGTCTCAAAAGGTTTGAAGGCAATAGTTATATGGACTCTTATCGAATCGCTCCTCCCATTGATAGGGCTCGGAGTAATGACATACTTAGCCATTACCGGGCAGCTATCATTGTTAATGCTGGCTATTGGGGTAGATCTAGCCATTTCTACATCACTTGCATTATACCTGTCATCTAAGTACAAAGTCAAATATGCCAAGAAGACCGCTCTCAAAAGCATACCTCACTACTATGTCCACAGGTTCATCAATTCATTCATGTTCTGGAAAGCACTGATAAGACCAAAGAAGAAATGGTAAATCGTCATTAGAAGCCGATTGCATCGTGAACATTTTTATATATTGCTATTTTTATCTCTGTTAATTTGTTCCGTTAAAATAGATTACTATCACTACCAGCCATATTGAAACGTGTCTTCCCACAATCCACGTTTTCGAATATGGGCAGGTACTGCCCATGTATTCATCCATGCATATTCATCTTAACTGAGTCTTTGATCGCCATCCTAGGAATCCCTAGATCACTAACAACTTAAGTCAGCTGAGACAGGTTTCTTCATTCCTTTTAGTCGTTCCTCGTCTCTCATCATCCTTGGTTCTTGTTTATTAGTGGGCTAGATATTTGTTGTGTTGAGTGATGATACGACGGTCTCCTGACCTTCGGGGGTGATGTGTCTTCTCTTCACTGAGGGTTTCTTTCAAGGGAAATCCTTTATTAGAATGTTTTAAGCCCTCATATCTTGAGGTTGGGTATGACGCTCAGGGAGGAAGTTGAGGGGGCTGACCTCCTGGTCTATGGGAGGGCTTGCCCTAACTGCGGGGGGTTCGTGAGTGATAGGCGCTTAGAGAGGGGCTTGCCTTGCTCCTCATGCCTGCCTGAGCCTCCTGCGGAGCTATCCGTTCATGAGGTTTACGAGAAGCTTAGGGGGTTAGGCACGCTTAAAGCGTATGGGGTGTTGCATGAGGTTACCCGTACGTATGAGGAGATCTGTGATTTCTTCAGGAGATGCGTCGGTAATGACCCGTGGAGCATTCAGAGGCTGTGGATTAAGCGAATAGCTAAGAAGGCTTCATTCGCGATGATAGCGCCCACCGGGGTCGGTAAGACGACGTTCGGCGCTGCCGTAGCGCTCTACCTAGCTATGAAGGGACATAAGTCGTACTTCATAGTCCCCACGACGGCGCTGGCCATGCAGCTTGAGAGGAGACTTGAGGAGATGTCTGCGAGGGCGGGGATCGTGGTTAGGTTCGTTGCCATTCACTCGAAGCTCAAGAAGCGTGAAAGGGAGGCACGGGAGAAAGCCTTAGAGGATCCGCAGGGCTTCGACATACTCGTGACTACCTCAAACTACCTGCTCCGCAACCCGGATAAGATACTCAGGCACGACTTCAAATTCATCTTCGTTGACGACGTCGATGCCATACTGAAAGGGTCTAAGGCCATAAACTACGTGCTCCAACTACTGGGGTTCACCGAAGAAGACTTAGAGCGCGCATTGCAGGCCATTAGGCTTAAGAGGGAACTCGTGTTCAGAGGGGAAGACACGAAGCTCCTAGAGAAGCTCAACCAGATAGAGGAGGTACTTGAGCGTAAAAGGCGGAAAGTGGATAAGGTACTAATAATAGCGTCAGCTACAGGCAATCCGCGCGGCACAAGGGTTAAGTTGTTCAAGGAACTACTGGGCTTTGAGATCGGTGCTAGGCCGGAGTTCATACGTAATATCGTGGACACCTACAAGCACCCCGAGGGCGACATTAAGGAGACGATCCTGCGGTTAGTTAGGAGGCTTGGTGGGGGCGGCCTAATCTACGTCCCAATAGACAAGGGCGTGGACTACGCTATGGAGGTAGCGGAGTACCTGAGGAAACGGGGAATTAAGGCCGAGGCCGTGCACAGCAGGAACGTCGCAGCTATAGATAGGTTTGCTAAAGGAGAACTTGACGTGCTGGTGGGCGTAGCCACGTACTACGGGATACTCGTTAGGGGCATTGACTTACCCGAAGTGATCCGCTACGCCATATTTGCGGGGCCCCCGAGGCACAAGATAAGCCTCAGACTAGAGGGTGTGAAGCCCCAAGACATCCTTAGACTACTTCCTCTCGTTAGGGATGCTGTAGAGGATAGCGAGCAACGACGCGCGATAGACGCCCACATCGTCAGGCTGAGGAGGTACTTAAGGAGGGCGGGAATGGCCTTAATTCAAGTACTTAATAAAGTGCTCGAAGGCAAGCGCAAACCAGCAACCCCTGCTGAGAGGGAATTCATGGATGCCTACCAGCTGCTCAATAACCTCCTAACCAAGCCCGAAATCCTCGAGGCAATCCGTCGAAACCCCAACGTAGCCGTCTACGAGGAGGATGGCAACCTATACGTGCTGATACCGGACGCACCAACCTACATCCAGGCGAGCGGCAGGACGTCAAGGCTCTACTTAGGAGGCATAAGCAAGGGTCTCTCAGTAGTGATAGTAGATGATGAGAGAATACTCAGTGGGCTTGAGAGGAGACTGCGTTGGATGATTGATGACTTCAAGTTCATACCGTTAAATGAGGTGCGTCTAGATGAGGTGTTATCAGAAATAGACAGGACTAGGGAGTTAATACGTAGGATAAGGGAGGGACGAATCCCGCGTGAAGCGATAGGTAAGGAAGGACCCTTAAGGTTGAAGACAGCTCTCTTAGTGGTTGAGTCTCCAAACAAGGCGAGAACCATAGCTAAATTCTTTGGCAGACCAAGCGTTAGGGAGTACGGTCGTCTAAGGGTTTATGAAGCCAACCTAGGAAACTACACCCTACTCATAACGGCTAGCGGTGGCCATATCTACGACTTAGTCACGGAGCTGAAGGAAGAGCTACCCACGATTCACGGCATAGTTTGCCGCGGATCGAATAATAAACACGGACCCAGGTTCGTGCCTATCTACACTACGCTTAAGAGATGCAATAACTGCGGTCATCAGTTCACGGCCGAGCTGGACGAGCGGAACCCACGGTGTCCCTACTGCGGGTCAACTAATGTGATGGACTCCGTCAAGGCTGTCGAGGCATTGAGGGACGTAGCGCTGGAGGTAGATGAAATACTGGTCGGGACGGACCCAGACACTGAGGGAGAGAAGATAGCGTTCGATATAACTAACGTGATCCTCCCAGTGAATAGGAACGTGTATAGGGTGGAGTTCCATGAGGTAACGAGAAGGGCCATCATCAACGCCGTGAATAACCCCAGAAAGATAAACTACGACCTAGTTAAGGCGCAACTCGTCAGGAGGATAGAGGATAGGTGGATAGGCTTCTCACTCTCACGTAAACTACAGACGGAGTTCTGGCAAGAGTTCTGTAAGAAGAAGCTAGAGGCCCTACCTAAGGCTAAGAAGGAGGGTGCACGCATAGACAAAAGAACACTAAAATACCTCGAGCGGTACGCTAAGCTCTGCGAGGCCAACCCTAAGGAATACAGAAACCTCAGCGCCGGAAGAGTTCAGACACCCGTACTTGGCTGGATAATAGATGCGTATGACCGCCACATAAAGTCAAAGACGCCTTTCCTAATCTTACAGCTCGAAGAGTTAAGGTTAGAGATACCGATACCGGAGGACAAGCGGCGGAAGATACACTCAGGTAAGGTCAAGACCGTCATAGCGGAGGTGAGGTACGAGGAAATCACGGAGACTCAGGTCAACCCGCTACCCCCATACACTACGGACTCCGCACTCTACGACATCTCCTCAAAGTACGGCATCCCGGCACCTAAGGCCATGCAGATACTGCAGGACCTGTTCGAGCTTGGCTTCATAACGTATCACAGAACGGACAGTACGAGGGTCTCTGACGTCGGTATTAGCGTCGCTAGGGAGTACATGAAGGAGAAATTCGGTGATAAGTTCGAGAACTACTTCCAGCCCAGAACCTGGGGTGAGGGAGGAGCGCATGAGTGTATAAGGCCCACTAGACCCATTGACGTAGAGACTCTGAGGAACCTAATTAATGAGGGAATCATAGAGCCTGTGAGGAGGCTGACCCGCGCACACTTTGCTGTGTACGACTTAATATTCAGGAGGTTCATGGCCTCCCAATCAAAGCCCACAGTCGTAAAGAAGGTGAGGGGCGTAGCTAGGGTGACGGTACTGCTCAGTGACGGCACGGCAGTGGAGCTTGACCCCCTGAACTTCGAGGTGTACTCCGACTTGATATTTGATGGATTCACCGCATTCTACAGGTATTTCAGCGTGCGGCGAGTACCCGAGGAAGGGAGGTACGTTATCAGCCGCGGATTTGAGCTCAAGGAGTGGCACCGTGAACCCCTACATACTCAAGCTTCACTCGTACGGGAGATGAAGGAGAAGGAAATAGGTAGGCCTAGCACGTACGCTAAGATCGTGGACACGCTCTTCAAGAGGCACTACGTAGCCTACATCGCGGTGAAGGGGAAGGGAGGGAGGCGTGAGTTGGGCATAGTGCCGCTACCGCTAGGCAGGGAAGTTTACTCCTACTTGCAGTCAAAGTACGAAAAGTTAGTTAGTGAAGAAAGAACAAGGTTCCTCGAGAGGAGGATGAGGGAGGTTGAGGAAGGAAAAGCAAGGTACGAGGAGTTGCTTGATGAGTTATATGACGAGTTAAGGCAGTTTAGGATTGTGGAGGGCGGATGCTTTGAGCGCAGGTAAGGAGTACCGCAGGGTAGTGCTCGCGGTAGCCCGCATGAACCTAGATGTAGGGACTAGGGAGTTCATCCGTAAGACAGACGAGATAACTCAACACCTAAGCAATAGGGTTTCAGCGCTCCTGCTATCCCCACCCGTGCTCCCTCTATACGAGACACTCATAGGTAAGCGGAGGTACGGTAACTACAGAAGTAACCTCAAAACGCTAGTGAGTAGGCTCTCTTCAATATCTCGGCGCAGGGGCATAACCCTAGTGTTGACGCCGGTTCTCCGAAGGGCGGGTAATAAGCTATACTTAAGTAACGTCCTGATACCCTCGGTGGGGCCGCCCATATTCCGAGGGAAGAGCGTCATACCCGTGTCAAGCAAGGTTTCCGGGAGCCCGAACATAGAGATGATTACCATAGAGAATGTAAACATATGTTTTGCTATACTCAACGACTTAGAGGTACCTGAGGTTATAAGGGCCTACGCGTTTCTTGGTGGCGACACAATCGTTGCGGTGTCTCCCCCAATAATCACGCGGAGGCGGCCGGAGATGACGTTAATGCTTGCCGCCACGAGGGCTAACGAGAATGACATACCGATCATAGGGATCGGCGGTTACGCAGAGAATGGGAGCATCCAGCAACCTACGTTCATTATAGAGAGGGATGGCCACGTGGCCGAGGTTGCCAAGGATGCCGAACCAGACATATTCGAAGTTGAGGTACCCTCCGCAGGCAGAAGACCTCAGCCAGATGTAGCTAGGAAGTACCTGAAGTTCGTTAAGGACCACATCGTGAAGAACTACGAAGTCCTGAAGAAATACTTAATTTTCTAAACCAAGCAGGTACGCTATCACGCTTATAGCTGTCTTAACACAAGACTCTAGGGTGGTATTGAGTTGAGCGCCTCTGGTGTGGGCAAGGCTATCAGGGTTCGGGTGAAGAGCATAAATGACTTGGTCCGTATGGCGGCATCGAGTATCGCTATGGGGCAACCTACGTACATACTGCGTTGCGAAAGAGAAGGGAAAACAATTTACGGCATAATGGCTGTCTTCAGGGACTTCTACAAGTACTATGGAATACCCCTCTTCTATTACGTCATAGACGATAGCAACGCCGTGCCTAAGGAGGCAAACTACGCGTTGCTACGTAGTAGCGATTCCGAAGAGAAGATAGAGTTCTCCAAAGCCGCGAAGACAGGCTACGTAGTGGTTCCCATAATTAACGTAGCCGATATGCCGGATTTCCTGAGTTAAATTCAAGGAACCGGTACGTGACAACCACTCAAATAATCTTTAAAAATCCCAACTCCCCAAAATTACGGGAAGGGCCCGTAGCTCAGCCAGGTAGAGCGGCGGACCCAGCGAGGGCGGCCGAGGCTCTTAACCCGTAGGTCCCGGGTTCAAATCCCGGCGGGCCCGCCACACCCTCTACTCACCACGACGCTAATTCCCCTAAAACCTACATTAAACACTTAATTCCCAGAAAGGCCTAACGATTAAGTGGATGACGTGAGATCGCCGGCTGACGCAGTGATGACGGCTCGTGTTACCGACATCCCCTCACAGGTTTATTGAGCGCAAATGTCCTGTATTTAGAGTCGTTGAATCCTGATATTACCGCAGTAAGGAGGGCTTAACTTCGTATTATTAGGTTACTGATATATGTTTCGTTACGAACCCAGAATTTAGGGAGGGGGAATGACTGAAGATAGCGTAAAACTCGCGGAAATTTATCATATGTTGTCACCTGTGCGTGTGGCTGTGCTTAGGGATCTGGGAAGAGTGCGCGTGGAGGGCGGATGGGAGACCTACCAGCGTGGCGATGAAGCCGGGATACCTTACTGGATGGCTACCTTTCTTGAGAAGCGAGGCGATGTTGAGGTTAGGGAGCCCAAGCTTACAGACACCGACATAGGTAAGTACCTGATGATAGAGCGGAGGATGAAAGGAAGCTCCTTCCACTCACTAAAGGAGCGTTTCTACTTAGAAGCTAGGGAGCTAATAAGGAGACTCAGGGAGGAGGGAAGGGAGAACCCGGAAAACGTCATGAAGGCAGTGAAGGTTGAGGGGAACCTAAGCGACATAGTCAGAATAAGGTTAAGGAAAATACTGAATGCCGCGTTCCTAAGCACTAAGATAGATGAAATAGTAGAGAAGCTGCTACCAGAGGAAAGAGGGCTTCTCCTAGAACTTAGTGCAGTGATTCAGAAATGGTTTGATGGGGTGACGAAGGTTGACCAGCAGTATTAACTTAGAGGAACTCACGGAGGAAGAGATAAGCTCTCTTCAAACACTCTTCACGGACTTTCTTAGGAATTTCCGAGACGATAAAGGGAGATTCAAGTACAGGGAACGAGTAAGGGAGATGATACTTCAGGAATCAAAGACCTTGATAATAGATTATGAGGACCTAATATCCCACGACCCCCACCTAGCGGATATAATTGAGGAAAGCCCCGACGAGGCATTCCCGGCGCTCAGTGAAAGCATCAGGACGCTAGTGAGGGATGAGAACCCCGAGTATGCTGACAAGGTCTTTAAGTTCTACGCCAGGCTAAGTGGGTGGGTGAAGTCCACACCAATACGTCACATCAGAAGTGAGCACATAAACAGGTTAGTTATGATTGAAGGAATCATAGTTCGGAGCACCCCTCCACGACATAAGCTTTACAAAGCAACATACCTCCACATACTTCCTACTGGGGAGCAACACGAGTTTGAGTGGCCTCCAGGAGAAGGGGAGGAGGTAGGGGATGAGCTCGAGAAACCCACTTACTGCCCCGAATGCATCGCGGCGTACGAGGAAGAGTTAGAGGAAGGAAGCGCTAAGAGAAGGCAGCGCGGCATATTTAAGCTCCTACCCGAGAAGTCAAAGTACCGTGACTGGCAATTAGTTGTTGTTCAGGAAAGGCCCGAGGAAATACCCGCTGGCCAGATACCTCGATCCATTGAAGTAGTCTTAGTGGACGACCTAGTCGATGTGGCTAGGCCCGGCGATAGGGTCTCCGTAATAGGGGTCGTCAGGCTATCCAGGAGTAAGAAACCTTCGAAACCAATATTCTCCTGCTACATAGAGGCAAACAACGTCATCGTCGCACAGAGATTCCTAGAGGAATTAAAGTTAAGTCCTGAGGATGAGGAGAAAATACTCTCACTGTCCCGCGACCCCCTCATACGGAGGAAAATCATAGCAAGCATAGCCCCCACCATCTACGGCATGTGGGACATAAAGGAGGCCGTAGCCCTCCAACTATTCGGAGGGGTATCTAAGGAAGCCCCCGACGGAACCAAGATACGAGGCGAAATACATGTACTCCTACTCGGCGATCCGGGAACCGCGAAAAGCCAGATACTCCAATACGTTGCGAGGATAGCGCCTCGAGGGATATACACTACCGGTAAGGGGAGCTCCGCCGCCGGCCTCACAGCCGCCGTCATTAGAGACAAACAAACAGGGGAATACTTCCTAGAAGCCGGCGCCATGGTTCTCGGCGACGGCGGCATTGTGGCTATAGACGAGATAGATAAGATGCGTGAGGAGGACAGGGTAGCAATACATGAAGCCATGGAGCAGGGCACAGTTAGCATAGCTAAAGCCGGAATCGTTGCCCGGCTCAACGCGCGGGCATCGGTGCTGGCTGCGGGGAACCCCAAGCGCGGGCGTTACGAACCGGAACTCGGACTCGCAGGGAACATAAACCTTCCGATCACCATATTATCGAGATTTGACTTAATCTTCATTTTGAAGGACGTGGCGGAAATAAAGCATGATGAATCCCTAGTCCGCTATGTGCTCAGAACGCATGAGAGACACGGGTCAGTGACCCCGGAGATACCACCTGACCTGCTTAGGAAGTACATCGCCTATGCCAGGAAGAACGTGAAACCCATCCTCACTAAGGAGGCTCAAGAGATAATCAAGGAGTACTACATAGAGTTACGCAAGAAGAGCGCCGAGAACCCGAAGGCCCCCCTGGCGATAACTACTAGGCAACTGGAGGCGCTGGTGCGTCTAGCGGAGGCACATGCGAGAATGGCCCTCAAGAACAAGGTTGAGGCGGAGGACGCCGCGGAGGCGGTGAGGCTCATGAACACCGTCCTGCAGAAGGTCGGCATGGACGTTGAGACCGGGGCCTTAGACATAGACACGATAATGGTTGGGAAGCCTAGGAGCCTGCAGGAGAAGGAGATAGCGCTACTTAACCTAATTAGGGAATTAGCGAAGGAATCGGATCTGGGGTGCGTCAGGAGAAAGTACCTGAAGGCTAAGGCGCTGGAGTTAGGCATAGTTGACGAGAAGACCTTCGACAGGCTCTTAGCAGGCCTCAGGAGAACCGGGGACATCTACGAAAAACGTGCACTGTGCTACGCACCAACGGATTAACATCAACAGCAATATGCAAGCTTAATAAGCCGAACAAACCCTCTCTACTGGGTCGGGATAATGTGTGAGCTAGTGGTACGCCTCAGCAGCGGTAAGGAAGTGCCGATCGATGAGACAACACTGTCAATAGTTTACAAATACATAAGGTCAGTATACACGCTAGAGATGCTGGCTAGGGATTTAGGTCTCGACAGCTGGGAGGAGGCGTACGAATTCATTAAGAGACTCCCTGCGTGGATAGCGTGGACACCGTCGTCCTTCTTCGAGTACACGAAGCGCAGGATCTGCGGCGAGAGCTAAATGAGGACTCCCTGCGGAGACAGAAGCACGTATATACTGACGGTGCGGTACGGGAAGGAAAGACTAGCGGAACTTGAAGTTGGCGACGCTCTTTTCCCCGCCGACCCAAGCGTCAAGATAGAGAGGACAGTCTTCGGCGGTGTTTTAGTGCTTTGCACTACGCTGCAGTTTGATGAATTACTTAACGCTTTACTAGCGTTTCCACCGACAACGCTTGAACGCGTAGTTCCGATCATGACGTGTTGCGATGCTGGTGACGACGCTGTAAAATGCGTAGTCGACACGGTGGTGGAGGAGGGGCTGAGGTATAGTATGGTGCGGTTCGGTAGGCGCGGTTGCCTGAGTAGAGATCAGCTCGAGTTACTTAAGAGGAGACTGCGTGAGTTCTCAACGCGCTATTCGGACAACACCCTGCTCGTTGAGCCACTAGATAATGTAGTGTGTATTGGGGTTGTTGAGGACGCCATGGATAAATTATTTAAAGAAAAAGTAATGAAAATTCAACCTTATAGAAGGTAGTTCCTCATGCATTACTAATCAAGGATGACCAACCAACTTTTTTAGCAATGTACCGTATTGATAAGGAGGGTGAGCTTATGGGTGAACTAAAGAAGATAGAGGTCATTGACATCCCCGTACCCGAAGGAACTAACGTAATACTAGGGCACACCCACTTCATTAAGAGCGTTGAGGATCTCTATGAAGCGCTAGTGACGTCCTCAACCTCCATTAAATTTGGCATTGGCTTCGTTGAGGCGAGTGGGGCAAGGCTGGTACGCTCAGATGGTAACGACCCCGACCTCATTAAGCTGGCGGAGAAGGTAGCACTGAAGATAGGTGCGGGGCACACGTTCATTATATACTTAAGAAATGCGTGGCCAATAAACGTCCTTAACGCCGTAAAGATGGTGCAGGAGGTGTGCCGTATCTACACAGCAACGGCTAATCCGTTGCAGGTGGTGGTTGCCGAGACAGATCAAGGGCGGGCCGTCCTTGGCGTTGTCGACGGGTACGCACCGCTCGGTGTGGAGGATGAGGCGGCGAAGAAGGAGAGGCACGAGTTCCTTAGGAAGATAGGGTACAAGCGTTAGGGGTTTTCTTGAATGGGTGAATACTTATTCAAGTGCCTGGAGCGTTTAGACAAGGTGTTTGACGGGAAAGTACTCCTCACTGTACTTAAGGAAGTGACTTCGAAAACTATAAAAATACGGGGCGACCTAGACACTAACCGCGTACCAGAGAGCAGGATTAAAAGAATAATCAGTAACTCCTTCAGCGGAACTAAGTGCGACTACGTACTATTACTTGATAATGAAGGTAAGACCGAGATACTAGTACCTGTAAGCGACGCCGCAACAACCGCTAAAACGGTGATTTTCCCTCGAATAGCTAAGTTGAAGGGGATACAGCTCCTTAAGAAGCAAGAGAGGGTAGAGTTGGAGGCCAACGCTGTCTTCTCACGATCACTGATTAACGAGAACGTGAATGTTGATAACTCCTATTACGTGTTCGAAGGACGCGCCGGTTTAGTGGAACCACATAATGATGTGGTAGCGGTGAGGATACTTACGGATAAAGGAACGAGAGTCATATTGAATGACGAGCACATAGAGAAAATCAAGAAGGAGAGTATGGAGCTCCTCAAAACACAGCATCCTTACCAACGTGCCGCGGTTAAGAAGGTAACTAAGAGGGGAAGGAAGGCTAAGAAGGCAGGGAGGAAAAAATCGTTAAGGAAGGGAAGACCTAAAAGAAGATCGAGGACCCGAAGGAAAAAGCGGGCCTTAAAGAAGAAGCGCTAGTACAGCTTTCTGAGCGTGTAGTCTATTCTCTGCCTGATCCCACACTACTGATTGAGGACCGTCTATCACCTCATTCGTTACCTCCATCCCCCTATGCGCCGGTAGGCAGTGCATGAATATAGCATCGCTTTTTGCTAGGCTCATTAACTCGGGCGTTACCCTGAACCTGCTCAGATCCCTAATGCGTTTCTCACGCTCAGCCTCCTGCCCCATGCTCACCCACACGTCAGTGTAGACCACGTCAGCACCCTTAACAGCGTCTTCAGGGCTTCTCAGCACCTCTATGCTGGCCCCGGTCCTGTTAGCGTCCTCCATAGCTAACTTCATGATCTCGGGATCCGGGTCGTAGCCTTCGGCTGTACCGATCTTTATGTTAATCCCTAACTTTGCTGAAGCCAGTAGCAGTGAGTGGAGGACGTTATCAGCCCCGTCACCCACGAAGGCTATGGTGAGGCCGGCTAATCTTCCCTTCTTCTCAAGTATTGTTAACATATCGCTGATTATCTGGCACGGGTGTTCCTTATCACTCAAGGCATTAATCACTGGAATAGTCGCGTACTTAGCTAACTCAACTAAGTCGCCGTGGTTGTACACTCTAGCAACTACTCCGTCAACGTACCTACTGAGAACCCTTGCCGTGTCCGCTACGGTTTCACCCCGCCCTAACTGCATTTCTTTCCAACCCAGCGATATGACGTAACCGCCCAGCTGCACCATTGCTTGCTCGAAGCTTATCCTGGTTCGAGTGCTTGGCTTCTGAAATATCATCAAGAGGGTCTTCCCCCTCAACACGGGGATTATTCTCTCACCGGCGTAGAATCTTCTCTTGAAGTCGAGTGCCGTCTGAATAATGAATTGTAGTTCCTCTGAGTTCAGGTCAGCTATTGATATTAAGTCTCTCCCACGGAGGGACTTCACGTTTCTCCCTAGTGCTAGGGACGTGGGCACCATAATAAACGTTAAACAAAGTAACGCGATATATTAAGTGTGCCTGCAATGAATGCCGCGAGGATCATTGCTGAGATAGCGATGCCGCGCCGGAAGGTCAAACCCAACTTCACCCCCTACCACGTAATCAAGGCACTCATGATAATTAGCAAGGGCCACGTAGGCCGCCCTAAGCTACGGGAGGAACTTAAGTTGGGGGATGCCAGCACGAGAACGTTACTCAAGCGCCTTAAGGAGGCTGGGTTGGTAAGGTCGTTCCGCCCAACCGGAACTGAGCTAACGGAGAGAGGGCGTGAGGTTCTCAAGGAAGTACTAAATAGTTTAGTAGTGCTCGGGGAGGTGGCACACGGTAGTATCTGCGATAACTGCGTTACCTCAGCAGTGGTCCTGAGAAACGCTGCAGACCTCCTCCGGGGAATGGGGGTAATAAGGGTTAGGGATCTAGTAGTTAAGCAGGGAGCGGATGGGGCATTAATACTGTTGGTCGGCCCTAACGGGAGGGCCTTGATGCCCATACAGGGCGGGGAGATACCTTTCACAGACCCGCTAGTATCGAATGTAAGGAAAAAAGTCCCGTTAAGGGAAGGTGATGTGATACTCGTTGCTATGTGTAGCCCTCATGATGAGTCATGCATCGAACATGTGGTGAATGCCGCCATCACAGTACTTAAGCGGGGTTAGCGTGATGCGTAGGGCCGTAGCGCTTTACACGGGCGGGAAGGATTCTCACTATGCAATAATTAAGGCCCTGGAGAAGGGCATCGTGACCACCTGCCTAATAATAGTGAGGACCGGCAGAGAGGATTCTTGGATGTTCCACACCGTGAACATTGACCGAGCAATCCTCCATGCCAGATTAATGAACATACCTTACGTAACGGTGCAGGTAAGCGGCGCGAAGGAGGTTGAAGTCGAAGAACTTAAGCACGCGTTAGGAACTCAAGCTGTAATGCGCACCGATGAAATCGAGTACCTAGTAACCGGTGCTGTGGCCTCTAGGTACCAGAAGGAGCGGGTTGATGCGCTGGCAGATGAGTTAGGTTTAAAGCACTATGCCCCCCTATGGGGGGCTGAGCAAGGTAAGCTATTCCTTGAGGAGGCAAACACCTTAGGCTTCCTGATAACAGCTGTTCAAGCATATGGTTTGAGTAGCGAGTTACTAGGCAAACCCGTAACCCCCAGCCTCGCAGTAAAGCTACTCCACAGGTTTAAGCGATACTCCATAAGCCCTGTGGGAGAGGGCGGTGAGTTCGAAACATTCGTTATCTCTTCGCCACTATTTAAAGGAAGATCCATAGCCGTACGTAAGGCCTCAATGACATGGAATCCAAATACCTTCACAGGATATTACGTAATTGAGGATGCTGGGATCCTGCCCTAAAGGGGAACCAGCACTACCTCTTGAACCACGCATCCAATCCCTTGACCCGTACCTTTATATTCTCCCTGTACGCCTTCCTCAGTCTTTCATACGCGTTCTTAACTCGCTCAGGAGAGAAGTCGTGTTCCCTCACGAGTATCTCCATTAACTCCTCTAGGTTTGGTTCACGCCACTCAACCTCATACTCGTCCGTAACTGGTGGGTTGAGGAATAATTCCTTAATCTTCTCGGGCGGTACGGGGAAGGACGTGCCTGGAAGGGCCTTAAGCGCTTTCTCCAGCGTCCCATATGTGCGTATTAAGCGATACGCCGTCCTAGGCCCTACCCCCTTAACACCTGAGGGGTTGTAGTCCGTCCCTAGCAGTATGGCTATGTCTATTAGTTGCTCTCTTGTGAGGTTAAGTGCCTTCAGCAGCGTGTCAAGCTCTATGATTTCCGGCTTTATCTCTACATAGACGTTCTTACGCGGTAACTTCCTCCTTCCTGAGATCGTTAAGTTCCTGAGTAACCGGGGCGCACCGAAGAGCAACGAGTCATAGTCCTGTGAGGCAGCTGCCCAAGCGTCACCCTTCTTAGCTAGGTACGCTGCCTGAGCCTCCCCTTCAGAGGGGGCTTGAACCCACGGGACACCCATAGCGTTAAGCAGTTTCTTCGCGTCCTCAACCATTTCATTCGTTAACCTGGATGACATCTGCGCGTACCTCCTAGCCGCCTCCAAGTCACCTTTACTTAGCGCTTCGGCGTACTTCCTCGCTGCCTCCACCCTCACGCTCATCCTCTCAGCTATTTCCTTAGCCTTCAGCTCCGGCGGCTTACCATCGAACACGTAGACGGGCTTTATTCCCGCCTCCATGAAGTTAATTGTCCTGTAAAAGAGCCCGCTCAAGTGACTGGTTATCCTTCCCTGCCTATCCTTTAAGGGAGTTCCGTCAGGCTGCCTTATCGCTGCAAGAAACTGGTATAGCGCGTTGTACGCGTCTATAGCCACTACCTTCCCTTTGAGTTCCCTCAGATCCCCCACAACGCGTACGGCCTCCTGCGGTATTAGTTCCTTTAAGTTCACACCCAACAACTATCCCCGTATACCTAACCTCATGGACGTAGTTAAGTATTACAATCACTACCGGATTGTTTTTAAGGCCACCTACTTACCTATGATGGGTCGTGAGCATGAGTCATGTGGGCGAGCAAAGCAGTAAGGGGCCGGTGATAGTTGAGGCTTCAACCCCGCCGATATGCAGTAGTTGCGGTAGGGTAGTTCCTCCCGGCGAGAAGGCCGTTAAGTTCTACTGCCCAAACTGCGGCACGATACTGATCTGGAGATGCAGGAAGTGCAGGGAGCTGGTGATACCGTACAAGTGCCCGAACTGCGGTTTTGAAGGTCCTTAAGAGGGCGGGTCACATGGCTAAGGTATTAGTTGCGTTGAGGATGAATCCCTCAGATGAGAACGTGGATCTCGACAAGTTAGTTGAGGAGGTAAAGAAGAACCTGCCTAAGGATTTCGAGATAGTGAAGCATGAGAAGACCTACATAGCATTCGGGCTCTACGCATTAAGGTTGTACGTAATAATGCCGGAGGAGTTCGAAGGCGGAACTGAGAAGCTAGAGGACTATCTGAAAGGTATTGAAGGTGTATCATCAATAGACATAGAGTACGTCACCAGGACAGAAGCGTTCTAAAAGCACCCCGGTTTTTAGGCTAGAACCGTCACTAAGCTACTAATCCTAAACCTGTGTGACGCAATTAATGAGCATTAACCGCACCCGCCCAGATTATCTGGGGTGGAAACCTTCATTATGGTTAGTTGAGGGCAGAATACATTTTGATACTCGGAGGGGAGTTTTGTATAGGTCGTCGATGTTCTCTTTTTGGAGCCCTGCGGGGTGATAGGAGCTGTGCTCCAAGCCCCGCAGGGCATGGCATAGCTTTGACCTGCGTGCTGTTCGGTCGAAAGCCAGCCATGACACCATAGGGATACCTAAATCTCTATGGACGAGATAGAAGTCCCTAGAAGCGACCCAAACAACCCTAAACCATGCGGGATGATCCTCCTTGGGAACAAAACAGAATTAACCAACAATCCCTATAAGCTCTAGAACCACAATCGAGCTTAGGTAGTGATGGGTAATGCCTCTTGAGGTTACCAGGAAAAGGGAGTATCTCCTAAGGGTAGCTGAAGCGAAGAAATATGAGGCCATGCGTGGTAAGGCCAGAATACCTGAGCGGGTGATGCGGGTAATAGGGGTGGATCCGGGCGACGTCATAGAGATCTCCGGGCGAAGGACAACCGTAGCAATCGCATGGCCAGCTTTCCCCGAGGATGAGGGTTCAGACATCGTTAGGATTGACGGCATAATACGTAAGAACGCTGGTGTGAGCATAGGTGAGCGAGTAATAGTTCGGCCAGCCGACGCTAAACCAGCTATACATGTGAAGTTCTCGGTAGGAACCCCAACCATTGAAATAAACAAGAGTGAGAGCTCCATACGCGCCGTGAAGAAGAGGCTCCTAGATTATGCCATGGTGGAGGGCGATTTGGTGCCCCTGCAACTGCTAGGGCACTTAGCTCTCCTCTACGTGGTTCAGACCAAGCCTTCAGGCCCCGTCGTCATAACTGGGAGGACAAGGATAACAATACTGGACAAATCACCCACCGTGATGAGATTACCCAAGGTGACTTACGAGGACATAGGTGGCATGAAGCATGTGGTGGAGAGGGTGCGTGAACTAGTTGAGCTCCCACTAAAACACCCAGAGCTATTTAGGAAGTTGGGTATTGAGCCTCCTCGCGGCATCCTGCTGTACGGCCCTCCCGGCTGCGGCAAGACCCTCCTAGCTAAGGCAGTAGCGACCGAGTCAGAAGCATATTTCATAGCGGTTAACGGTCCTGAGATCATGAGTAAGTTCTACGGCGAGTCAGAGCAGAGGCTGAGGGAGATCTTCGAGGAGGCAAAGAAGCACGCACCAGCAATAATCTTCATTGACGAGATTGACGCCATAGCGCCTAAGCGTGATGAAGTTATAGGTGAGGTGGAGAGGCGTGTAGTTGCCCAGCTACTCACGCTAATGGATGGGCTTGAGGGGCGCGGTGACGTAATAGTCATAGGCGCGACCAACAGGCCTCACGGCCTTGACCCGGCGTTAAGGAGGCCGGGCAGGTTTGACAGAGAAATAGAGATACCCTTACCTGATAAGCAAGGGAGGCTTGAGATACTCCAGATACACACAAGGAATGCCCCTCTCGACAAGGACGTCGACCTTAAGAAAATAGCGGAGATTACGCATGGATTCACCGGCGCCGACCTAGCAGCGCTGGTTAAGGAAGCAGCGATGAATGCCCTCAGGAGAATACTCCCCAAAATAAATCTCGATGAGGATGAGATCCCGCCCGAAGTACTGGATGAACTCAAAATAACGATGAAGGACTTCCTAAACGCCCTAAGGGAGATAAGCCCCAGCGGCTTGAGGGAAGTTATGATAGAAGTACCTGAGGTTAGGTGGGAGGACATAGGCGGGCTAAGCGAGGCCAAGCAACAGTTAAGGGAGGCTGTTGAGTGGCCCTTAAAATACCCTGAGTCGTATGCGAAGTTGGGTATTGAGCCTCCTCGCGGCATCCTGCTGTACGGCCCTCCCGGCTGCGGCAAGACCCTCCTAGCTAAGGCAGTAGCGACCGAGTCAGGCGCGAACTTCATAGCCGTGAAGGGACCCGAAATACTGAGCAAGTGGGTAGGAGAATCAGAAAAAGCAATAAGAGAAATATTCCGCAAGGCGAGAACTTACGCGCCAGCCGTGGTGTTCTTCGACGAGATAGACTCAATAGCACCTATAAGAGGTACTTATGGAGACGCGCACGTCACGGAACGAGTGGTTAGTCAGCTACTGACGGAGCTTGACTCCATAGAGAAACTCACGAACGTGGTCGTTATCGCCGCAACAAACAGGCCTGACTTAGTGGATCCCGCATTGCTTCGCCCGGGACGCTTCGAGAAACTCATATACGTGCCCCCACCCGACAAGAAGGCACGTTATGAAATCCTTAAGGTACACACAAGTAACATGCCGTTGAGCAGAGACGTTGACCTACAGTACATAGCGGCAATAACGGAGGGGTACTCCGGCGCTGACCTAGCCGCGCTGGTGAGGGAAGCCGCGCTAATGGCTCTACGGGAGGACATCAAGGCAGCAGAGGTGAAGATGAAGCACTTCCTAATGGCGAAGGACAGAGTCACGCCGTCACTCAGCGAATCGATGATTAAATTCTACGAAGACTGGCTAACTAAGATGCGGCGCCGGGCACCCACCACTGCGCGAAGAGAGACGTACCAGATCTAACGCAACAATAACGTCTTTAAGGCTCGGTAGCAGAGGTGTAGCGGGGGTACGCGAGTTGCTTATAGCCCGATTTCCTTCCAACGTAGTGTTGAGGATACTGGAGGTACTGAACGAGAATACCGGGATAATGAAAGACACAGACCTCTACGAAGCCCTAAGGAGGGAATTCGACATATCGTACCACGAGATGATGAGGTACTTAATGATGCTGGAAATCAGGGGATACATCCACGTCTCCTCGTCCCGGGAGAGCTTACGTGTAATATCACTTAACCCTAGGATTAAAGAATACTTAGCCTCTAGAACTTAAGGTGGCTCCACACCGTAGACCTTTGAGATATTATCCACCATTACCCTATGAAGGAACTCCGAAAGCTCAGCATCAGTGCTCAGCATGTGGTTAACCGTTTCCGCTATTTCCCAAGGATACATAACTACCCCAGGCCTCTTAGGGTCATCTATGTAGTCGCTCTCAACCTCAACGCATAGGGCACCTAACCGCTCTGCCCGCACCAGGGCCTCACTCCTCCCTAATATCGTGGCGCTGAGTCCCTTCTTACACGCGTGAAGCGCCATGCTTGCTGATGAATGATGCAGAATCACGGACTTAGTACTCCGTATTCCTAGTGAATTCACCATAGTTTCCACAGACTCCACCGTTACTTGACCTCCCTGCTCTAAGTGCAGGTGTAGAACTCCTCCATGATCGCGGACGATCTCCAGCGCCGTTAACAGTAACGCGTCGTTAGCCGCGAACGACTCAGGTATACTCTTATAGTGCGGCCTACCGAACTCCCCTATCCCCTGCAGTCTACCTTCGTCAATCATCCTCGCCAGCAACTTCATCACGTTCTCCCGCACGAACGATACTACGTTTGAGGCGTTGCCCCCACCCCTCTTGATTAAATGATCTATGAACGCCGGATGCACTCCCGCGACACATGCGACCTTAACGCCAGCTTCCCTGGCTTCATCGCACTGCCTCACATGCAACTCAATAGCTTTGATAATACCCTCCAGTGTTTGAGGTAAGCCATAGTGTTGCGGCGGAAGCGAGACAAGGGCAATGAACCAACCTCCACGATCCCTGAACTTCTCACTGATGCGGAGAGCACCTAACCCTAACGGTGAGGCATGCGCGTGCGCGTCAGCTATCGGTACCGTAACCTTCACCCCCTCACTACCTCCGCAACCTTGCAAAAGATCATTATGTATTAAACCCCCACAAACTAAAACTTATTAAGTAACCCCAACCTACTTTTCACGGTGTTGAATAATGTCAATCGTCGTACGTGAATTTAACAGCATAGGTGAGTTCATAAAAAGTGTGGATGACGAGTTAAGCGAAATGCGCAGAAAGTTAGGAGAGCTTCTGAGGAGGCTGGAGGAGCTCCGCGTGAAGGTAGAGCAGGAACGGAAGATCAGGTCCATACTCAGTAAACTAGGGGCGGCCTCAGCCAGCACTCAGTCAAACGTTGTTGAACTCAAGACCATTAAGCTAATAATGAATCCCACAGCAGAGCAGGAGGTGTCGGCCTTAGAGCAAGTCGTTGAAATGCTCAACAACAAGATCACCCAGCTTCAGGCAATCAAGAAAGACCTAGATGTTCTAGGAGGGATGGATATCGAGGTAAAACTTACTGCGATATACATAGACGGACTACCTAAGAACATCCTCATAAGAATCATGTAATTACTAAATGAATTTTAAACAACCGCTCGCGGGTCACTGGCATACGTACCTAAGGTGCTGAACCCTTGTTTTAAGTTCGTCCCTTAGGTGAAACACCGCAACAATGCTACGCCGTAATAGCGGACAGATATATAAAACACGGAATAATAAAGGTTCCATGGAATCCTCGAGGCTGGGTGAACATCTTGAAAGGTATTTTCCGTGGATTCCGCCTAAAACTGAAGAAAAGGAGAACACCTGAGGGGAGGGTTGAGGAGGCTGTTGAGGAGAGGGAACCCCCTAGGTTAACGATGCGAACACGCACATTCCTCAGCGGCAGAGGGCATTTACTGGCTTCCTACCCTCTCTACGAACCGTGGGCATACGCCTTCATAGTTGAGGATCCCAAGACCGGGAAAATAGTGTATAATGTTGAGGAAGTAAGCATGAATGAGACAGAGCTTGAAACATACAAGGAAATCATAGACTACATCACTTGGGAGTTGGAGCCGCCTGAAGAGATAACTGACGCTAGGGAGTACCTAATGAAGTACGCCCGCAAGGCAATTCGCCTCTTCCAGATTAGGTTGGGTCGCACGCCCGGTCTTTCATGGGCTAAGATAAGTTACTATGTTGAGCGTGACTTGCTGGGTTACGGCCCCCTTGACCCGATCTTTAGGGATCCGAATGTTGAGGATATTTCCTGTAACGGTGTCGGGATACCTGTTTATGTGTGGCACAGGAGGTACGAGTCGCTCCCTACGAACATCGTTTTCAATAGTGAGAAGGAGCTGGATGAGTACATCCTTAAGTTAGCTCACATGGCTGGGAAGCACATCTCGGTCGCTTACCCGATCCTCGACGCGATCCTCCCCGGCGGTCACCGAGTAGCGGCGACCTTCCGGAAGGAGGTGTCTACGAAGGGCTCAACGTTTACAATAAGGAAGTTCAGGGCTGACCCCATAACCATCATTGACCTCATAGACTACCGAACAATATCCCCCGAGATAGCCGCCTACTTCTGGCTAATCATGGACTACAAGATAACGACACTCATACTCGGCGTTACCGGGGCCGGGAAGACCAGCACGCTAAACGCGTTAGCCAACCTCCTCAGACCGACCTACAAGATAGTGACGATAGAGGACACGCCCGAACTAAGGCTACCGCAGGAAAACTGGGTGCAACTCGTCTCCAGACCCTCCTACCTAGCCACGGGAGGGATAGGCGAGATAACGCTCTTCCACCTAGTCAAGGTCTCCCTCAGGTACAGGCCCGACGTAATCATAGTCGGTGAGGTCAGGGGTGAGGAAGCGTACGTACTTTTCCAAGCCATAGCGACCGGCCACAGCGGCATGACCACGCTACACGCAGAATCAATAGACGCCGCAGTCAAGCGACTCACGTCCCCACCCATGAACATACCCCCCTCATACATACCACTCATCAACGTCGCGATGGTGATTAAACGAGTCATCAGAACAGATGAAACCGGCAGGCCCAGACCTGCTAGGAGAATAACGAACATCTGGGAAATCGAGGACTACGAGAAATACAGGGAAATCGCTAGGTGGGACCCGATACGCGACACATTTAACCTGAAATTAAATGACAGCATAGTCCTGAAGAAGATTAGTGACTTAACAGGTAAATCCATTGAGGGCCTCATAGAGGAGATAGCGCGCAGAAAAGCCATATTGGAATGGCTGGCCGCGAACCGCATCAGATCCTACCGAGAAGTTGCCACATACGTGCAGAAATACTACGTAAACTCAAGAGCAGTGCTCAGAGAAATAGGCGTAGGAGAGCTCTGAAGACTGTCTCACTACACATCATTCATCATTATTAAATCCTTATAATGATGCTAGCACACTAACAGAGCCCCCAACGTTAGGGTGGCGACCGAACATAACTCTCGCGGTTTAAACCATGCCTTAACTATCATCGGAAAACGCTGAAAAACACTTATCATTATCCTGACTTTGTCAGCGACCATATGTAGAGTGCTGTGAATACTGCCAGCGTTGCATCGAAGTCTGGATCCGTTCCGTATGGATCACTGCCTGTCCAGTCAAGAGGAGGTAATGCATTAATAATGATGAATCCTTTACCCTCAGCCCATGCAGCACTGACGATCCTATTTACGCTTGCATTCATATAAAACACATACGTAGGTGCCGTACTCCCTGTAGCTATTATACTATAATTGCTCCATACGGTGCTGGGAAGATTATATAAACTAAACATATTCACCATATCATTCCAATCCGCGCCTGTCCCTGCAGTAACGTTACTCGAAGTATCCACTACCAAGCCGGAAGGAATTACCGGAGGGTCACCGACTATGTTAACCCAGATCCACCCATCATTCTCTACACAATCTTTCACAATCGTAGGATCTATAGGGGAAGCCATTCCGTGAAGATTAATTACTATCGCATCTTTCGGAGGTATTGAGAGCAGTAAGTCATTTAGGAGCGTATCGCTATTGATTACTATATAACTATTAATACCTACAGACCTCAATTTATTCTCAACGATCTGTAATAGCCTCTCCATATTTAAGGTATCATTCCCGCCTCCCAGTCCCTCCGCCTCATAGTTAGGAATGGCCAGCAGGTAAACGTTAGGAGTATTCTTTAGGTATGGATTATTTACGCCCCACTCAACAAACAGATGCTCTAAACCAACTCTAAATTCAACGGTACCACCATCCCCTGTATTGGGATCATATACTTCTGTGTAAGGGTCATATAAGAAAACTGCTACACGATATATGTTTGATCTATTTACTGGAAACACAGCATTAAACATAAAGGTTCTGGGCTTGGCTATAGAGAATGTTATATCTTTGTACCCAGAGAATACCCATTCTCCTGATCGAGGGTCAAATTTGTATATAGCTATCATCGCTATCCTCAATTTTCGAATTGAACTAAGGTCAGCATATCCTGTAAAACTAAAGAGCCAGTATGAGGTGATCTTTGCCGAGACTTTAATATAGTCCGCGTTAGTAATGTCTCTAGAGATCATTACCCTTAATGCAAGAGTGTCTGAGTTCCCGTTTCCACCCGAAATGGTGTCTAGGACTAGTTCATGAATACCGTTTTTGTCTAGATCCTCCTCCCTTATCAACCCTGTAGCATTTGTCAAAGTTACCATGTTACCAGTAATTTCTAGAGTGCACGCATTGAGAGATGTTGAGGTCAGTGGATCATAGCTGGACGCTGGGCATATGTAAAGGTTTGTGAAGTATCCGTGAATGAAGTTTTCTGTGTAATCATAAATTAACCCTGGTACCTTAAGGAATTCGTAGGTTCCTATAAAACCAGTAATGACTAAGTAGTAATTACTGTTTAATAAGTTCGAATAATCCTTACCATTTATGTATAATGTACCACCACGTGTCTCAGGTCTTAAGGTTATCATGTAAAAGCCTGGATATTGTGGATCATCCCAGATAAGCGAAGTTAGGAAGTAGGTTTTAGCTTCAATTTCATTACTCCCTTGAAGAAGTGTAAGTGAACTGCTTTTCACTATTTGATTATATCCTATGAGCTTGAAACCTGAAATCGGGTAGAATAGCCCTCTCCATATCCCTCCCACACCTCCAGCAAGGGTCGCAGGTGGTACCAAGTAAGCGACTCCCGTGCCAGAGCTCGGTAAGACGTTGCCTCTAGCGGTCACTACTCTGAAATAGTATTGACTGGCCCTCTCCGCGGGTATGGCTAGCTTGATTAGTAGGTCGTCGCCTGGCTGTAGTGTTGGGTACTTACCCCTTACTAGTAATTCTTGGTTTGTCGATCCCGGGTTTATGACCGCCCATTCGACTATGGAATTCGGTGGTTGAGGTGTGCCTATTTGTGAGAGATCTATTATTGACACTACCTTACCTGTAGTTCTGTTTATTAACATGAGGGTATGCAACGTTACCGGGACGGAGCCTGTGTTGTTGATCCATATCCCTGGGAAGATCCCTCTAAGTAAGTTCTGCTGGGTCTGAGGAACGCCGCTTATTGATAATGTTTCTTCATTGCGTAGTTGCAGGAATTTTACCTTACTGATTACGTTCTCCTGTCTTGATAGTGTTGATAACTGTATGCGTAGCATTAACGGTATTACGGCCGTGAAGAGCACCGCAAGTATTAGTACGCCAGCTATGAGTTCGGACTGCGCCCTCCTCGATAAACGGATTCCGGCACGCCTCATCAGGCACCACCTCCTAAAGGGGTTGAGATTCTCTCGACCCCATAGAACTTAGTGCTTACCTGGATGAATGTGTAGAGGGTAAAGTCGTAGTTCTCCCAACCTGGAGGGGCTGTGAACTTAATCATTACGTAAGCGCTTGGGTAAGGGGTGGTGTTGAGTGCTGGAACCCTATATATGGGCACTACGTTAATCCCGAAACTCCCAAGGCTTAAGCCATTAGTAGTTAACAATACGTCACCTCCCGAAACGTTCTGTGGGCTTAACGTGGTGGGGACGTAATCTATGGAATTAGCTTGAACCTTAAGGTAAGTGATGTTCATGGCACCCCACAACTGAGTGGTGGGGCCCCCCTCAACGTAGATACTCGGTGGAGAGCCCGAGGTAATTAAGGGCACAACAAAGAAGTAATTCCTAGCACCGTAACTCAGGAGAACTAACTTATAAATAAAGGTGTGATTATAACCGGCATTAGGATCGGTAGGGTCAGCCGGAACGTAAGAATGATACACTAAAGTAACGAACTCATTAGCGGCCGCATCAGCGACGACATCAGAAACATCTTCCTGAGAAGAAATAATAGCGGCCTGACTAGTAAACAAAGCAACAACAGCCACACCAACAACTAAGGAAGCACCAACCAGCAGCACCACTGAAATCAAATTAGCCTGCCCTCTCATTACCCTAAACCTCGCTAGGGCAATTCCCTCAATCCCGTATAAAGACTCTAATCCTACAGTATAAATATTCCTATATCCATAGCAGACCTTCCGACGCATCTAATGTTTCTAAGGCGCTTCATGGTACTTTTACATTTATCACAAATTATTGAAGAGTATTACCATAGTGACCACTTTGAGCTTAAAAAATAAACAAAAATCCTGATATTCATTTGGCTTGAATTACCAATGAATAGACATTACCTGCAGCGGTGTAAACTTTAACTTGGTACGATGTACCGCTTGTATAGCTACCCGTTAGCGTAACATTTATATACACATCCTTACCCGGCGCTATTGTGAATTGACCCAACGTCACTGTACTTTTAGTGGTACTTCCTACAGGTGAGGTAGTGACTGTTGTGCCTGGCGTTACCGTCTCAACACCTACAATCTCAATTTTTTGTATTGTTGAAGCCGCCGTGCCTGTATTCTTTACATGAAGCACCAGGATTTTGTTTGCGGCGTCAATGTAGCTGTCTGGGTAGAGTTGCAGTGATTCTGTTGATCCGAAGCTTCCCCAGATGCCCATTATCCACCCTATTACTCCTATCGCTATTACTAAGGTTACCGCTATTATTATGACTGTGGCGAGTATTGGTGATATGGCCTTGCGTGTGTTCATTGTGTTTAACACCAAACATTTCATGGGTGAGGTGCTTAAAAAAATTCCTGTGATTTCGCATTCGCGTTATAACTTGTTAATACCTTATTAAGGTGGTTGCTTAGGGAAATATTTGATTCGTTATTTTGTTGATCGTATGTAGGTGGTTATTGCGTTGTAGACGTTGCCTGACCTCGTGTATATTCTTATGGCGTATAGTGTGTGGGGTGCGTAGTTTTCTTTGAGTGTTATGTTCGCTATTTTCTCTTTCATCGGTTCTACTTTTATGTTCACGTTGATTGTTTCCTTACCAACTATGACTATCTTGTATATCTCCGCAGGTGATGCGCCCTGGTTAAGTATGTGTAGGTGGAGTATCCATGTGTTGTTTTGCTTCTCTATGTACGTGTCAGTGGAGTATACCCTCAGGATTTCAGGTTGCTTCACGCTCGTTGATATTATTGAGTGAACCCAGCTTATGAATGCGGCGGCTATGGATATCGTTACGGCTATTATCACTATTGTCGCGATCTCCTGCGATATTCCTCTACGGTGCTCCATGCCTTACCGCCCCCTACCCATATTCTTCTCTTGCTTGCTCCGTTATTACTGATTTGCCCGTGCTTTGCCTGCGCCTTGCTAGGTGCCTTTTAAGCTAGGTACCGCTGGCTATAGCCCGATTAGCGCTAGTGTCACTAGTATCGTTATTGTTGAGAGGATCACCATTATTGCGGCGTGCTTGAATCCTGCCGCGATGCTTAGTTCGCTTACCTTGCCCGCTACTAACCCCATTATCACTGCGTTGATTAACGTGCCTGCCGAGAGCACAGTTATTAGGGGTGCTAGGTCATTGGGTGTTACGTTCTTAGAGCTTTGGAGGAGTAGGTTTATGATTATTATTGGTGATGCCGCTAGAAGCATCGTGCCGAAGTAGGGCATCACTACGTATGCTCTTAGCTTCCTCCTCATCTCTACCTCAGCCTCCGCCAAATCCTGAGTGAAGCTTGATAATGCATCAATTATCTCGGGGGACCCACCCCCAACAACTATTGAGTCGGCTAGGAAGCGGAATATCGTTATGACGAACCACTCCCTAACCCTCCTCAATACCCTCCTTAGCGAGGCCTCCAAACTCATTCCTGAGGCTAGAGCTACTGCCGCCTTGCTAACTATCGGTGTGAGGTTCCCGTAGTCCCTGTTCGCTAACGACATTATGCATTTCTCTGGGCTCAACCCGGTTTTCCTCGCTTCGCTTAGGTCCCTCAGGAAGTCCGCGGTGGCGTTCACCAGTCCCTTACTCCCCCTCATTTCATGCGTATGGCTTATCCACGCCGGGACGAAAACCACGAGCAACGCCGCAGCTAAGGAAACAGTTACTGACTTCGCCTCAAACATGCCTATCCGTCCCGAGAAGATCCCGTAGCCGCCCGTTACGATAAGCATCATCATGAATACTACGAGGGCGAAAGGCAGTGCCGTCAACGCTACGAGGTAAGGCCCATACCTCTTCACGGGTGTCTTTGGCTGCGAGGCGTGCGCCATGAAGAGCGTCATGGCACCTAAGGCTGGCAAACCAAGGAAGTTGTAGAGCGCTGGCATTAGGAGGTTAATCCTCGTGGCGCCAGAAAGCCTGCTAGCTTGTATTGCTGACAACGTGCCTGATACGGAGAAGAACACGAATATAGTTATCGACATTATCACTCCTAGAATTATGTAGACCTCCAGGAAGGAACCTAACCTCTCTATTATCGCTTTGAGTTCCGCTGTTCTGGCAGCGAAGATCTCCCTGGTCCTCGTCTCCAAGTAGTGAACCACGTCACCACCGCTCCTTAAGGTGGTCACGTAACCGAGCATAGTGTCCCTGAACTTAGTGCTTGGGTGGTACTTAGTAACGGCTTCTATAGCCGATAGAGGATCCTTACCGAAGAACCTCATCTCCATTACCATCCTCTTCGCCTCCTTCCTTATAGCCTTGAACACCCTCAGCTCAGAAACCCTCTCAAGTATCTTATCAACACTCACACCCCCCTTAACCATGGTTGAGACATAAGCCATGAAGAACGGAAGCTCATTATCCACATCAGCCCTCCTAGAGGACGCCACACTTGCAGGGTAACTTATGCCTATGGCGAAGACCATGGCAGGGGCCGTAACCTCAATCACCAGCATCGTCACTAGCGTAACGGGACTCACCGGAATTACCAGCGCTAGCCCAATTAACACAGCGCCCAACATAAACGCCACTAATACAGTGTAGAGGATAATTCTGGAAGCAAAGACTACTGGATGCTCACTAATTCCAGCCTTAAGGATCGCCTTATCAAGCTCAAACCTCTTAGCTAGGCTCTTCCCCCACCTCTCAAACAAGGCTAAGGCAACAGCATCTATGATTTCCCTCGCCGTCGGTTTCCTAACCCTTAAACGCCGCTCAGGAGGCTCCGTGATGCTCGATCCCATTACCGGCAAGCACCTCTCAAGCCATTACCCTTCTAAATGAGGAATGCGTGAGTCCCCATCCTTTACATGACTTCCTCCATTCTTAAACCTGATGCCTACAGGAGGGCTCTCGAGTAAGGCACTACCACATTACCTAAAACATAGAACATACATAGTAAGCAGTCGCCTACGCCTGTCAGTTTAGGTAGGCGTGCTGTTAGCCCCGAGCGACGCTAATGACCTCCACGCGAAGCGGCTCGCGGCCACGGTGAGGCGCAAGCCTGCCCTAGCGAAACCCACGATAACCCGGGACGGGGAACGGTTATTCATGATCGGTTTGGGGCAGGCTGCCCCGGCACCTCCCATCTAAGTTCGATACCTCATTGGAAGTCGCGTTAACGGGCGCTACAAGGCCGTCTCACGAAGGAGTGGGGGTCAGTGCTTCGCTAGTTAAGCTTGCCAAGTCTACGTGGGGGTAGTAAACTTAAAAGTAAGGCATCCTTTATACTTTCTTGATGTAATGATGAGGTCATATTACTGGGGGGAGCAATGGTCTTGAAGGAAAAGACGTTGTTCTATCCGCCTGCGGTGGCTGTGCTGGTACTTATTTCTGTGACGTTACTTCCCGCCATAATGTTGACCACTAATATCAGCATCGTAGAGGCTGCCACTAACCCGTACGCCTATAGGGTGAATATCTCGATAAAGCCCGTTGCCGTATACGCGTTAACACCTCAGGAAATCTTCTTGGTTGGCAAGGTGAAGGGATCCACGGTCGTTGAGATATTAAACGTAAGTAACCCACTCACGCCCCCTAAGGTACTACAGTCCTACCCACTAGTAGGTAACCCGACAGTTATCGCAACAAACGGATACCCCGTAACGAGAATAGCGGTGGGGACGGATGCTGGCGACCTAGTTCTTTTTAAGGTGAATGGTGGTCGGATATACTTACTTCTTCATGCCGTTCTAGGAACAGACTTCGCTATAGAGAAACTCCTGATCCTTAAGGGTACTAGGGATTACAAGCTCGCAGTATTAGCCGTTGAGGGCAAGGCACCTGCAGGGGGTGTGTGCACTAAGTGCCATGTCTACGTGTTCGATGAATTATCAGGCGGCGCTATGAGGATAGGTTTGAACGAGGGTAACGCGTCCCTCACTATAAACAATGTGTTACCGCAAGACATTTCAGCGGCCCTCGTCGTAAGTGACGGGAGCTATTACTACGATGCGCAAAGGTTCGTCGTCACTTGGCTACCCGCTAAGTTCTATATTATCTTAGTGAACGCAACATACGTATCCAAGAATGAAACTTTGAAACCGGCAGCCCACGCCTTAGTGGATATAATTACATATAACAGGGGATTACATGAAATGTATCACTATGGCATTAACTTGGGAAGGGACGGCACGGCAGAGATACCTGTTCCGTGGGGGTTCGACGCTAATTTAACGCTTACCGACGTGAATGGCAAGAGGTATGTCAAGCATGTTGAAGCCCCGAACACAAGTGGAGTAACTAAGGTATACGTATCCTTCAAGCTTAATGCTCAACCAATAACCGCTGAGGCAGCAACGCTATATAGAGTCCCCCCGTATGAACTCGCTACCCCGCACATAATTAACGTTGATGATGTCCCTAACTCCTTCACCGTAGTGACTTCCCTTAACAATACCAGAATAAATCCCGCATCAACAGGACTTTCCCTACTCAAAGGAGTCAATTCCCCCAACTTCGTCCTCTACTACTACGACCCCTCCTCCGGCGAGGCTCACATTAAGGTCTACACATCATCCTTCAGAAAAATAAGTGAAATTACAGACTACGTAGGAATTAAGCTACGTTCCCTAGGAGCTTTCACTTACCCCGATGAAAGGATCATCATAACAGCATATAGGGAAGGCAAGATAAAGTACTACATAGCACATGACAACTCATACGAATTCTACTACGAACTAACCCTCGGAGGCATACTAAACAAGGTGGAGATAGTGCCATCAACGGAAGGCTACTATTACATAGCCCACACCTCAGCAGGGCTTCAGATAGTCCGCACGTATCCCTACCAAGTACCCATACTTAGGTACGGAACGACGGTGAACTACGCAACGGGATCCATAGACAGTGACGTAGGGGGAGACCTGAATTACGGAGTCATAGCGTACAGCGACCACCTAGTCATCCTACGGAACATAGCCCCCCTAATCAAAGAAGGAAAACCCGCTAACCTAGGATCTATAAGACTGCCGCGACTCTTTGTGAGAGTGAACCTGCCAGAAGGCCTACCTACCAACGGAACTAAAATCTACCTACTCTACCCTGGAGGCGTTTTGGAGAGAACCCTAGGGAAAAGCAATGTTGTGGTATTCCCGAACATATTACCCTCTGAGAACTACACCCTCGTCGTGGATTACTCTAGGCCCTACATAAATAAAGTCACACTAAACATAACACCTGCGGGGTACAGTGATGTACACGTGACTGTGAATTTGACGTATAAAATATACACTTTAATCCTAAACGTTAGGGACTCTGTTAGCGGTGCTAATATCATTGCTCCCTACGATGTTTTAGTTGACGGCAAGGCGGTTTTGAGGGAAATTAAGAATAGTACCGTGAGACTTCCGGTGATTTACGGGAATCACACCATAGTGGTAAAACCAGCTAGCGGTTATGAGAATGTCTATGAGGAGTCCACTATCCACGCTTACGTAACTGGGAACACGTCCATTAACGCGACTCTGATCAGGAAGAAATACGCTCTCAATGTCGTGGTGGTTGATAAGTATTCGAAGAGATTACTAGCGCCTGTGATTGTTGAGGTAGGTAAAGGCGTATCGAAGATAATAGGCTTTGGAGGGACCAAGGCATCTTTCATTCTGCCTTACGGGGATTACTTCATTCGTGTCACGCCCTTGAAGGGATATAGTAACATATACGTACCCGCTACTACAAGGATCACGTTGAGCAAGCCGAGTACAGTGACGTTAGTCCTTAATAGAGTAAGGTACACTCTTAACATCTCCATTAAAGACGTAACCACTGGAACCCTGACCGGGTTATTCGATGTTTACGTTAATGAAAGTAAAGTTGCGTCGGGTGTGAGGGGATTTGCTAACGTTACTCTCCCGTACGGCGTTTACGTAGTGTCGGTAACCCCGGAGCCTAAGTATGCGGGCGTTTACAGCGTGCCTCGCCCACAAGTGGTTAAAGTGTTTAACAATACTGAGGTAACCTTCAAGTTATCTAGGAGGTTCTTTAAGGTGAAAATCATTGTTGTTGATGACACTGGTGCGCCAGTAAAGAATGCTGAGGTGAGGTTCTTCAGTATAGACAAGGGTACCTACATATCAACACTATTGACGGACGCTTCTGGAAGCGTTCAGGGATCTCTATTCTACGGTGGTTACAGGATAGAGATCCATGCTAAAGGTTTCTATCCTGCTCAGCGGGATCTTATCCTGAATAAAGATACTGAACTCACAGTAACGCTTCAACCACAGCTACTCACAGTAATAATGCGGTACTCAATAATAATTATCGTGGTATGTATAGCTGCTGTTGCAATAATAGGTATTCTTAGGATAAGGGCTAAGATAGCGGAGAGGCTGCCTAAGGAGGAGTTATTCTGAGAGGTTGCGGCGTCAGCTTAATGGAACTTTCTTAAACTTTTCCTTGGATTTATGAGGGTCAGAGTCCAAACTTAATTAACGTAAATAATTCCGGTTAGACATACTTACCTAGGTAATGTTTCAGGGTGCAGTGCTGTGCTGAGGAAAGGTACTGCTATATCGTCGCTGATTGTTGAAGTACTGATACTGATTCTTACTGTGATTCTCATACCCTTAGTTATAATGTGGACAATGGGGCTCTGGCAAACCACGGGGAAGCCTTTCACAGTAAACCCCATAGTGCGCGTTACGCGGAACTCAGCAGGCTCGGCAGGTAATCCAGTACTGGAATTACGCATTACCAACAAGGGAGGGGAGGATGACGTCATAATACGCGTAGCTATAAAAGCTGGAGACGGCTTTTACATCAACACCACGTCATTCAACATTCCTAAAGGTTTTGTTGGAACCATAACCATAAAGAATTGGGAAAGGATAGGTAAGCCACAAGCGTTGAAGCCAGGTCAAACCTGCCGTGTATATATATACACGAGGGTGCATGGCATGCTCTTCTACGACGTGGTGGTTTCCAGACCGCAATAGTCAACGCTGCGCCCCAAGCTAGCGGGGTTTGAACATGTTCTCAACAGCATTTTAATCGCCACTTACTTAGAACTAGGGGAGGACACCATGTCTGCACGTGAGCTACTGAATAAAGTTATTGAAATCACGCGCAATCATAATCGGTGGAGAAGGTTTGAATGCGTTAACCTGATAGCGTCTGAGAACGTCATGTCTCCCTTAGCTGAGGCCGCGTACTTTACCGACATGATGCACAGGTACGCTGAGGGTAAGCCTG
>JALSOX010000022.1 GCA_026986255.1 Desulfurococcales archaeon | reverse complement strand
GTATTGTAATGGATGTCCTAGATCGCCAATGTTACATAGAGTGTAAGGAGAGTAGCAAGTTATCTATACTTAAGGAAGTTATCCTTAAGTTAAGTAAGGAGAACAGCGGTGACTCAAGAACCCTATAGGTTTAACGGGTGGGGGGAGATGAACTTCAAGCAGGTAATACTCGTCAGGACAGACATTAGGATGAGCCGGGGAAAGCTAGCTGCGCAGGTAGCGCATGCAGCGGTCGCGGCAGCATTCGAGGCCTACAAAGTGAAGCGGGAGTGGTTTGAGAGGTGGTTCGAGGAAGGTCAGAAAAAAGTTGTCCTGAAGGGAGGATCGGAGGAGGATCTCCTTTTCTACTACGGTAAGGCTAAAGGTATGGGACTGCCCGCGGCCATCATAAGAGATGCCGGCCATACAGAGCTTCCTCCAGGGACGCTAACGACTGTAGGCATAGGTCCAGCCCCTTCCGAAATTGTGGATAAGGTGACAGGGAACCTGAGGCTTCTTTGACGGAGGGGAGCACGTTGCCTGCATATGAGGTTAGCAGGAATGAATTGGATAAATTCATAGGCATGACGGTCTACGGAAGGCCGGAGATCTACATAGATTCAGGGGCTACCTTTAAATTCACGCCAACCTCATTCAAGGTATTTGAGGTGGGGGACGACGGATCCATAGCAACACCGCTAAACGACACTGAAGGGGAATACGTATGCAAGCGTAGGGAGTCAGTCAGGTACGTCCTGTGTAAAGTGGGTGTCTCAACTAAAGACGCGGTTGACGCCCTCACACGGGCAACAGGCGCGAGAGTAGGTTACGCTGGCTTGAAGGACGTCAACGCTTTTACATGCCAGTACGTAACCATTAAGTGCAGGCCAGGTCTTCGCTTGAGGAAGAAGTACATATTGTTGGATGGTGCCGCCCGTTTCTACTTTAAGGATGTCAGGCAGTTCATGATAAAACGCGGTGACTTAGAAGGTAACGTGTTCGAGGTCACCATAGACGGAATTGGCAGTGTGGAGGAGGGCACGCTACGCAGGGTATTGCAGGTAGTGTCAACAGCGCCTTTTCCGAACTTCTATGGGTACCAGAGGTTCGGATTCCGGAGACCCGTATCCCACATTATCGGGCAAAAACTCCTTGAAGGGGACTATAGGGGGGCTGTTGATGCCTTACTGGCCCCCACAGTAATAGATAACGAGTCACGAAGAGTGCTAAGGGCAAGGAAAGCCTACGCGAGAGGAGACTTAAGGGAGTCCTACACGCTGTTCCCAAAGTCCTTTCACTTAGAGCGTCGAGTACTGAGGGCGATTATGCGTGGTAAATCCCTTAGGGAGGCCCTGCTGGTGCTAGGTCCGTGGTACCTGAGGTTCTTCGTTGAAGCATATCAAGCTTACCTGTTTAACCTTGCGTTGAGTAAGGCTATAGCGTACTCGGATGGCTTAGATAACTTAGTATCTGTGTGCGAGGTATTTCCCCTGCCTAAGCCCGGGTTACGCAAGGACATGTGCACGCGCTACGTCGTATCGGTAATGAAGGAAGCCAACTTCAGAGCCATCAGTGAGTTCAGGAAATTCTTACGTAGCGGGGCAAGAGAAACGTACTTTAATGTCCGCGACATATCTTGGGAAGTGGTTGGTGAAAGGCTCTTAATGCGCTTCATATTGCGTCCAGCAACCTACGCTAGTGTATTACTTCGTGAGTTCTTAAGGGACGGGTTGAAGTTAGTCTAGATTCAGATGCCTGTTCTAATCCTAACGTTCATGCCCGTTATCTTAGAGAGCAGGTCTTCCAGCACGGTAGTGTTTGCTGGGAGGTACCTGCTGTCTGACCTAGGTATTCTCACGATGTGCTCGACGGTACCGTCGGGTAACCATAAGGTGTTTACACCAATAACCCTGGCAGGGTACATGAGTTGCCGCGCTATCTCACGTAAGTCTCCGTGAGCCTTATTGATAACCCTCACCCTAGTGTTTAGCCTCTCGCCTAGTGCTCTCCCTAATCTTCCAAGGATTCTTGGGTGGATGTTAGAGTCGGTGGCCTCTATGATGAGTACTAGCATGTTACGAGTCAGTATTGACTTAACGTACTTCGCATCCTTAAGGAATCTGAAATCAGGCCTCTCCTCTAAGTTCAGTAACTCCCTCATAACGTCTACTTCATACTTCTCTACTTCCCCACTCTCCACTAGGCGCTGACATCTAGGACACAGCACACCAGTCCGCACGCATACATGATCTAACGGTATCTTCACTTCGTATCAACTCGCTACCTAACTTTGTTTTCACTAACCACACTTGGATCTAACCTTTAAACCTTTCGCGTTTTATGCATGCCTAAACGGGGTAAGGTAAGGCTTTAAAAGTCCCTCAACTAACCTAAGGGCTGGATGGGGTGAAAGGATGCCCATAACGGATCCAGAGTTGCTTAAGATTGTTGAGGCAAGAGTACTGAACAAGATGGTCTGCCGTAGGTGTGGAGCACTGAATCCCATGGGGGCTAGGAAGTGCCGCAGATGCGGAAGTAAGGATTTAAGGCCCAAGAGAAAGAAGTTAGGAAGGTAATCCACGAGTTTCCTCTACACTTACTGTTTTATTTACTAACCTTTCTTCATAGTCATATGAAGATTCTTGAATCCTTGAGCCTCTTAATTATTAATTTAGACTCGTACTCATCGAAAAGAGAAAGCCTCTGACGAAGTAATTCCTTACGTATCTTGAGCCTTCCATTCTTAATTAAATCGGACAGATACCTGAGATCCTCCAAATCCTGATCGCGGCCGGCCTTAGCCTTTAGGGCTAAGTAATCCTCAATATGTATCATCCTCACACTAACACTGGCTACAGATAATGCTTCAGCATCATCAAGTATCTCCTGAGGCACGTAGAAGTCGTAAATATTCTCATGTAACTCCACAGTAATTTCCTTTCCATCAATTGGGCACCTAAGCTGAGGACCGCCCCACTCGTTTTGACCAAGGAAGCATCCAAGGGTTTCCGCAGCGTTAAGCACAACGTCCTCATCAAAGGACGGCACTATGCTTGTGGTGAATAAGTCTATATCGTCCTCTAACTCGTGAAACCCTAAACGTATCATGTACACGGTACTACCTATTATAACACCATCTATTCCATTCTCACGCAACTGCATTATTGCCTTGGCTAAGGATTTTCTACTATATCCCATCGTTATTCACCCATACTCAACCCTACGTACCTACACTAGCAGGAATTAAACTTTATAGCCTGTTCAAACATGACTATCACGGGGCCGGGGTGGCCGAGTGGTCTAAGGCGGCGGGCTGCAGTGGCGCGGCAAGTCCGCAGTAACCCGCTCTTCCGCGGGTTCGAATCCCGCCCCCGGCTCCAAAACTTACCGTACAGGTTTTATATAAATTGTATATATTCTTTATTGCCAGTGTCTTAGGGAAAGTTTTTATATCATCTTTTATGGAGTATTGCTTTGTTTGCTTTGTCTGTGGGGTTTGACCCCCCTTGAGGAGGGTGGTTCCCCCGAGACTAAGTAGGGTGGAAGAAATAACCCGTATGCTCCGCCATGGGTCACGGGGAACCCACCCAATGAGAGATAAAGCCCGACCGAAGAGTGGGTTGAAGAAAATGAACCGATGACTAAGGATGTATAAAAACATTACTCAGAGGCGAACTCTTTTAGATCCCTTCAGCACTCCTTACTTATCTTAGGAGCGATGCTCTGAAGTACATGTAAATCTGTGTTTTTAATGAAAAATTACTGTGTTTTCCTAATTGTTATGTGAATTATTACTGTTAAATGTGTATACTATATTTAAATTTACGATATAGTACTTTCTGTTTGACTGATCGTATATTACATCGCTACGATGCTCGTTTGCAATACTTATGAAGTCTTCCATACTGTGAAGAGTTACCTCTACAGTATTTGCGCTATCTACGGTTCCCTTGATTAATTTGCCCTTAAGACGTTCTCTTAAGATTTCTTCGAGACTTCGTTCCCCTTCTGGTTCTCGTCGTAGCAATAATCCTATGGATGACGCTGTAGCTATCCCTAATGCTATGGTGAGTGGCAGTAATACTGTCCTGGCTGATGACGTAGGTACTGTGAAGCCCATTACGTTTATAACTGTTGGCGATCTCAGTATTGTTGAGTCTTCCTCTACGTTCTTAAGATTCTTAGTTATTATATAGGTTCTCCCATCATCATTAATTTGAAGTATGACGGTAGGGGTTATTCTTGCATGTAAAGTTTTGTCAGGTAACACGGTTTTAATTGAAGTATCCATTACTATTGTTATGTTGTGCTTATCTTGCCTAACACCTATTTCTTTCTCGATTGTCGTGATGTCCCTCAATACTTTGGTGAAGTTTATGTTCACGCATGCAATAGTACTTCCTCGGCTATCCCTTATCAATGTCCTGTTTAGGTTCAAGGTTTTTCCCCAGCCCTCGCTTTTTAATGTTGCATCAAGCAATGTTTCATAATTATTGCTGAGTGCTGGTGGGTCTGAGTCGACATTATATGAAAAGCATATGCTTAACTCCTTCACTAACCTAGTGTAAAGTGGTTCACCGTCTCCTATCATGCTTTCGTTACCATAAAGCAAAGAGGGTTTAACCGAAGCGTTGTAGGAAACATTAACTATGTGCTCTACTCTGTAGTTGCTGATTGTATGCACCTTATATTCAGGTGTCTTGTACGCTAGACCTAGGTTTACCAATGTTAGCGTAAGTAGCGCGAGCAGCACTATTGAGAGCACCTGCATGTACTTAACTACGTTTCCTTTTACCAAAGCTTCACGACCTCCGACTCTAATATGAGGGTGTACAGAAGCACAGTGAGTGATATAAGTAGAGCAGACATTGTAGAGAATCCTCCAACACTCTTTGTTAGTAATATTATTGGCAAGCCTATCGATGGTATCTTAAACAGCATTTCTCCCACTATGTACTTTTGAGGAACTGGATTAGGGTCTATGTTATCATTAGCGTCTCCCTTGAAGATATAAAGCATTGTTCCATTATCTTGAGCCGTTATCCCAACGATCCTATGTATAACTAGGGATTTCTCTCCAATGTAAACAGCTATCGTACCGTTTTGCAGGTTTCGTGCCGGCGTAATAACCACTATGTCCCCCACGTTGAGCGTTGGTGCCATGCTACCACTAGTAACTACCGTTAACCTCCCTCCAGTAATTAGAAGGAATAGTATCCCTCCAGCTACGGCGAGGTTAAAGACGGTTATTACCGCGCGAACTAACTTCTTCAACGCACCTGCGCGTTTGCTTAGAAGTGAACCGTAAATTCCTTCAAAGCTCATACGCTTACTTCGTGTTGCTAGTAGTACCATTAGCTGAAGTAGCGACATCAGCATATATGCTAAAGGCCTAGCGTGACCTTGTTGAATGGGGAGAACAGGCATAGTGAATACGTAGGCCTTAACTAATGACATGTAGATCATGGGAAAGATCGCGCCGCCAACGTACGCTAATGCAGTCAGGACAGCACTCTCTGCTAGTAGCGGAAATAACCTATTAATAATGAATTGTGTGATATCCCCCATAGTCAGCGTGGAAAGTGAAAGTAACCTAGTTACGGGAATGTAAGCTAAAGCCATGGTGATGGTGGTTATAATGACTAAGAGCGCACGCTTCCTAGAGCCACGTAGCTTATCAATACGGAAGGTAAGAATAGTGCGCATGCTCTCAAGGGCCACGATCATTGGCAGTGTTCTTAATATATTGATCACGATGTTGGCAACACTTACTGAAAGTAGGTTTAATCCGAAACCTAAGCTTAAGCCGGTGATCACATCTGTAGCAAAACGTAACGATAGTAGCGTTAAAAGTATCGCAAGCATCTTATCCTTCATACTGCTTCTAATAACAATCGTTGACTTTGCCAGTAGTACCGACGCTAATAACCAGATAATCGCAGGCACAACATATGCTGACATTCCCCTCAGTTCCGCAAATGTTATAAAGTAAGCAAGGATCGCTAGGGTCGTGCCTAGCGCAAATAACATACGTCTTCCCCCCTCGCTATTACCTAGGACATGCACAGTGCTTCAGTACCCCTTATCTTAATGTTTGCTATCTAAGTATATAAGTTCAAAATATATACAATGGAAAATCTGTGAGAAAAACACCATTTCACTTACGGGCCTACATACTTTCCGAGTCCTACTTCATCCCTTTACACAGGGGTTGTAGTAGAGGATATTGCGCTATCGTATTCATTCCACTGTATGGCGTACATAGTTATTGAGATTGTTAGGTTAGCGTTTTCCGGGGCATCTTGTAATACCACTATTTCGAGGCTGATGTCAGCGTAATCTCCTGGGTGAAGTTGCTTCCCGAAGTTGTCGCCCCACCATATCAGTACGTCTGGTTTGCCATCACCTGTGAGGTCTAACCTCATACCCGTGCTGCTAGTGATTTCATACGTTGTCCGTCCATGTATCACTACCTTCCATATCTTCAGCGGTATAGTTCCGTCATTTTCCACAGCAAATGCCACGTGTGTGTAGTACCACGGGTATCCGTTATGTATCGTTATGTTTAACGTGTCTAAGTCACCGTCTCCATCGGTGTCATAGAAGTGCGCTGATGTACACCCTACGTCTTTTGCGTCACCTATTCTCTCGGCACCTACGGATCCGTTGGTCAAGTATGTGGCGTTCCAGTCTAAGCTTCCTGTGCCGCATTCGTCCTTTACTATCTCGGAGCCTGGCTTGAACCTCCAGTGTAGCTCGCCAGTACTTACGTTCACGTTCACTTTCAAGGTTTCGGACCACATAGCTAAGGCCCCTGTTATTATAGCTACTACTAGTAGCGTGTAGGCTATTGGCTTTAGTATGTATGCGTTACTCATTTTTCACACCTACGTGCGCTATGTTATTGAATGTTTTGTCATTCAAAATTTTATTCATTTTAGTTCACCTAAGTTACCACCTGTTTAATTAGTCTCCCGATACTTCGTTCCACTGGGCGAAGACCAGAGTTACTTCGAAGGAGTAGTCCTGGTTCTCCGCCGCGCTCTGCAGTACATCTATTGTTAAGGTGTACGTAGCGTTCTCGTTAGGATGTATTTGAGTGTCTGAGGGCTTATCTAAACTCACTGATAACGCTCTTGAGTTGTATTCACCTATACTACTGCTGTATAACTTCACAGGAATTGACCCCACGTTGTCAACCACTAGCGTTATCACTGCATGGTAGCCTGGGTAGGCGTTTGTTATGGTAACGTTTAACTTAATTACGTCCCCTTCCTCATCATACCTCTCTGCCTGCACGTAACACTTAGCCACATCCTTACCTTCATCATTAGTGAATGTTGAGTTGGGTATCTGTGGGTCAGCGCCGCTGTCATTACAGCTCCAGTTACTCCACTTAACATCAACTTCACCGGTGTTCACGTTCACATTCACTTTCAGGGTCTCGGACCACATCGCAGCTACTGCGCCTATCGAGGCGATAAGCAGTGCGAGTGACGCGAGACTGAATATTTGTGTTCTATTCATGGCTTTTTACCTGCAAGTATCATTGAGTGTATATATGTATAAAATGTTGTGCAGATATAATTTAGAATAAAAATATATAGATAATATACAGATCTAAACTACGAATCTTTACACCTTAAACCTAGTGAGAAAAATTAAGGTAAGACTTAATATTCTGCCCTATCCTAGAGGGTAATGGGGCCCGTCGTCTAGCCCGGTTAGGACGCCGCCCTCACACGGCGGAGGTCCGGGGTTCAAGTCCCCGCGGGCCCACCACCCGCTCACCGCTCCCCGGCCATTTTCCTTATTAACTACGTTGCAACCTCTCGATGGCCTTACTGTACTCCTGGACAACGAGCCTTAGATGTCTTTAGGTATAGGATGTAGGTATGGTACTGCCCTATCCTAGCCCGTCGAGGGGGAAAGGGTAATGGATGTACTTCCTTCACGCCTTGACGTGCTTGGCCTTGCTGGTGGCCACCTCTTAGCTCGCACCACGTTGACATATCAGCCATTGCTGGACCCCTCCAGCAAATAGTTATCCACAGCTGGACGGAGCGGGCTCAGCAAAACGCATAGTTAACTTATCACAGTTCCGGTACCGAAAGCCTTATCTGCTTGTCATGGAATGCCGCCCTGGCACGGCGGAGGTCTAGGATTCTACCTTAGCGTGATATTACATGCTATACGCAATACCATATTCATAGCGTTCAGAATGTAGACGTTAGTTAGGGAAGGAGGTTAACCTTAAATCCTGTGATGTTATGCTGATATCTGGAGCCGGGTCGTCTAGCGGCCAAGGATGCGGGGCTTTGGACCCGGCTGCTTGGGAAGAGCCCCCGTGACCGGGGTTCGAATCCCCGCCCGGCTACCACCTCACACGGTTTCTATGCGATCTCGATATCCAGGGGATCCTGCCCATGAATGATGTTGTTGATTAGTGAATTACTCGAAAAACCTTGCAGCTCTAATTAGGGTATCCCCTAGGAGTTCCCACTCCTCTCTGCCAAGTACTAATACGCTTGAGGACTTACTGTTTACCCGAATCCGTGTCGCTAGATTCGATAGTTGTTGCCGAATCCTTGAAGGTACTATCATTATGGCCGGTAAGCCTACGTCCTCGGAAACCACTATTACCGAACCTAGGGAGAGAACAGCATCCGTTAGACTAATATCATTGCACAGAATATTGACGTATACCTCCCGAGCATCACTTGTCCTTGAGGGGATTTCCATGACTATGTTTAATATGTGGCGCGCGCCACTTCTTCCATGCCGTACTACTCCCTCCTTGATCTTCAACTTTCCTTTAAATTTCAGCGTATTCTCAATAGAACGCTTAAGCTGAGAAGCTCCGGCGCAATTATCCCCCTCCAACATAGTGAATGCTTTATCTATGTAGCTCAGGAATAATTTCCCTTTCATAGTCACCTGAAACTGTTCTCTCCCGTTATGTCTAACCGCCATTACTAGGTTGGCGTTCATGAGTTTCCTCAGAAACTTCTCGAGGCTCCGTGAGTTTAAATTCACATTATATAGTATGTGGGTCTTTAGCGCGAATCCCTGCTCGTTAATGAATTTAAGCATGCTTACCATGATGTCGGCGCTGTTCCTGCGCGTGTTTGCCTTCCAGTTTCTTCTGTAAATTGAAGCCACGGTAATATGCCCCTGTCAGTATCCTCTTATACTAGAGGGTGTATAATTTTTATGTATTAATTTTACAGTAGAACAGTAATGAAAAAGAACATTTTCATCAGCTCACATTCTCCAGGTTTTCGGCTTTGACTTCATTCTCACGTAGCTCTTCAGCGCGTCCCAGTTCAGCGCTACGTGTATTACGGAAACGCCGAAGGCTCCGAAACCGATGTAAGTATGTATGTCAGGTATTATGGTTGGTACGTATATTCCCACCTTGTAAGTAATGGCCCCCATCAGTAGCAATATCCCCGTGATTCCAGTGATTACTCATAGGGTAAATAGTAGGAGGGAAACTATCCTTCTAAGGATGATGACCCGCATCCTAACCCTCACCCCTAACGCACGTGGTATTATTGAATTCAATTTTCATTGCTTTCCAGACACCTTCCTCGTAAACAGCCTCAATCACGGCCCTAGTGGAGGGCGGAAGCTGGGAAAGTTCCGTGAGGGCTTCGCGCCACTTTAATTCCTTCCCGTTACAGACCCAAGTGCCTTGTGCTTCAATAGGTGTTCCGTTAATCTGCAGGCCCTTACTCCCTAGACTGACGTTAGGGGTACCCTCAAAGACTTTGTATGCGGGTGTTGTTGACGCCGTAGGTGATACAGCCCGCTCCAGGGTTACTGAAGATACGCTCTCAACGACGTAGTATTTAACCGTAACCTTCTCCTCTGCTCCGTAGGGGCATCCCGATCCATACTCGTACACTACTGTTACGGTGCCATTGCCTTGTACTCTGATGTAGTACTTAGTGGCGGTGTACGGATCCACGAGTTCTGTCTCAGACTCATTAATAATTTCGGCATTTGAAGGCGTACCTATACTTATTTCCCAGTTGCTGTAGGGGCAGGGTTGCGCGTGCTTGAACTTAACAGTGATGTTAACTCTAACTATGATGCCTGATTTAGAGATAAATATTTCTGATGGGCAGACTATTAAAGTGTCAGCACCCTCATGTGACTCGCCACATCCAGCAAATCGTACTTCACCGCCAGCAACAAACGTTGTTGTGCTGGGCTGTGTAGACTGACCAGGCGTGCTGATTACGTAATTCCTTAGAATATTTACGACTGCAGGAAGCAACACTATCACGACGCACAGTGCGAGAGCTATCGCTATTCTATCCTTCATTACGCCGACCCAACTCTCAACTAAGGAACAGATCCTTTTAAAGAGTTGTATAATGAATTGTGCTAAAAGTTTATAAAGACAGTCCAGAATACGGACTTACTCCTTAGGTCGTGAATGCATGCTCGTCTTAAGGATCCATAAGGATATCGCTGCGAGCGCTACCGGTGGGAGAAACTCCTTGATGCCCGGTAAATATACGGCGTTCCCTAAACCAAGGTCTGCACGGGTGAAGCCATCGTCAGAGCCGCTAATCACGAGTAGAACCCGCTTATGCTGGGCGACCTTAGACCCTAAATTTTCAGCTCCAGGGAAGCCTTCTGGGACCAATAATAACACTTCATCGGGCTTCAGCAAGTCTATAACATCTTGAAGCGTAGGAAAGACTAGGAAGCTCTTCTTTAGCTTGTATGCGTACCTCATGACTTCTGGGACACCTGTTTGCGCGGCCATACCAGTTACTCTCGATGCAGCGATGACCTTCGCGTCACCTAGGCTAAACACTACCTTCGCCGCGTCTACGAGTCTTTGCGGCGACGCTACGTTATGAATGCAGACCACCACGTCGCCATACATCTCCTCTCACCCAAGTAAATTAAGTATGTATGAGGCTATAGCTTTAGCCATGGTCGGCGGTACGGCCTCCCCAACTTGGTTGTACTGCTCATCCCTGCCTCCAAGGAATACATGATCGTCAGGGAATCCCATGAGTCGCGCCTGCTCACGTACCGTCAGAAACCTGTCCTCAAAGGGGTGTATGAACCTCGAACAACCAAGTACTGTTGGGGCCACTTTATGTGGGTGTAGCCGAATTAAGTTAGGTAAGCGGCGACCACCAGCGCCCTCGTAGAGTATCACTGAGCGCCCCCATCGTAACCTGGCTACACGCTTAAGCTTTCTTTTACTGAGTCTGGGAGGTTTCTCGTGATTAGGTATTATAGGATCCTCTGATGGCTCTGGTAAGTCCCCTATGGCGTCCCAGACGCTTACCTTGCGACGTGATTTCTTTGGTTTCAAAGGTATATTAGACGCAAACAATCTAACCCTGTGGGAAGGGGTTCCATAGTCTTCGGCCCGTAGAATGTTGAAGACAACGTTAAAGCCGGCTCTCCTGAACTCCTCCTTCAATGCCACCTTAAGGTCGCCCTCGAGAAGAGCTGGGACATTTTCCATTACGAATACTTTCGGCTGGAGGCACTCAATTATACGTATGAATTCTAAGACTAGCTGCCCTACAGGATCTCTGTATAGCCTGTCTAAGGGTTCCTTCCTCCTGGCTGGGTTAGCACCGGTAAACGGCTCGCATGGAGGTGAACCTATCACTACCGTAGGTCTCCTATTTAGCAGGTATAATAAATCGTCGCAAGATAGGGAGCGTATGTCCTCCACAAGAACTACAGCGTTACTGAAGTTGCCCGTGAACGTCCTGGCGGCAGCCCTATTACTATCTATTGCCAGAACCGTGGTGAAGCCGGCGTCCTCGAAGCCACGAGAGAACCCGCCTCCCCCGCAGAACAGGTCAACTACTGAGTAGCCGCTCCTCATGCGATATTTCCTCTTCAAGCTCCTTTATGATTTCACGCAGTCTCTCCTTAAAGTACTCGTTATCCTCAGCCACCAGGTCGCTCCCACAACGTGGGCACTTGAAGTCTGTTTCCATGGCCTCATCGAAGGTCAGTCTAACCCCATCAACAGGGCATGTGAAGAACGTGTTGCTTTCCTCGTATCTCAGCCGCTCTTTAAGCTTGTTTAGTACCTCTCTCTTACGCTGAAGTAGTACTTGATTAACCCTAGCGGTGTCTATCTTCCAGAAGTATATGTAGCGGCTGTCCTCGGGATTCCTGGTCTTACGGTAGGCTACTAGCCCAAGGTTATGGAGTTCATAAAGCGCTCGTCTCACATCTTGTTCATTTAATTTCGTCTTCTCGATGATCTCGGTATCGAGCATCTCATCCCCACTACTCATTAAGGCTTTGAATACCTTCTTCCCGGCCTCCCCAACGTAGTTCTCAATGAACCTTAACAGGTCATTGATGTTCTTGTCCTTCCCCTTCCCTGCCACACATAGTCACCTTCTTACCTTTGGGTGATGGCTCGATACATATCTTCGCATCAGAAAAAATAAAGTGTAGTTCACGACCCTCAAATAGTCTGTCGAGGAATACTGCTAGCGCGGCTATCTCAGAATGTGGCTGATTGCCTACAGCAACATTAAAGTCAGCCACCTCATAAAAGAACCTCGGCACCTTCGACGCCCCTACAATTACTAAGATATCGTTGGGATCTCTTCTGATATCATCGATAACATCATCTATGTGGAGGCCATACATTGTTAAATGCACGATAATGCCTCCTTTACCCTTCCATTCCCGCACGTACCTCACCGAGTTAATACCTGAGATCACGCGGAAGTCCTGCCTCCCCCACCTCTTACAGACATCCTTAATCTTTGAAACTATCTTCTCATCTATGACGTCCCCTATAATCATCCCGTCAGCTCCGAACGCCCTAGCGACTAAACCAACATGTGTTGTAACGCGTTTATCTCTCTCGGGCCGGTGCCCTATCCTAAGGACGTAAACTTTCCTCTTCTTCGCTTCAACCCTCATCGCTGCCTACCCTTCTGCAGGAGCCTCTGAGGTTTGGGACGATGTACGATTCCCGCCTAGGCTTGGGAGCTGCAGATATTCATAAACGGCCTCAAGCAAGGCGTTGATACCGTATCCCTTTAAAGCCGAGATCGGCGTGACGTGCCATGCCCAGTAGTAGTGCTTTGAGAGCAGAGTACCTACATCCCTAACGAGCACGTCGACATTATCAACAGCATCGATCTTGTTTAGTGCTACGATCAGCGGCTTACCTACGTATCCTATGCGCCTCAGTGTATCGAGTGATGAGAGGAGTTTCCTGCGTAGCAGAGAAATGTTCTCGGACGAATCCAGAACCAGTATTGTGAGATCCGAGAGCGCTATCTCCTCCAGCGTAGCGTAGAAAGCCTCTATTACCTCGTGAGGGACGTCGCGTATGAAACCTACCGTGTCAACGAATATGACGCGCTTGCCATTTAGCGAAGCGGCCTTCGACTTAGGGGTGAGGGTAGTGAACATTTCGGGTCCTACAGGCTTGCGTTCGGAGGTGATTCTGTTAAATAAGGTGGTCTTACCGGCATTGGCATACCCTGCTATAGCAACCTGTTGCATGCCTTTTCGGATTCTCTGCGACCTAGCTAAAGACCTGCGTGCTCTTAACTCCTCTAATTCCCGCTTTATTTTACTGAGCCTTCTCCTCATGTGCGTGTAGTAAGCGTCCACAGCGTACCTTCCAGGACCCATGAAGCCGGGTAGCTCCCCCATCTTAGCCCTTCTAATCCACTCCTTTATGAGAGGCAGTTTATGTAATATGTCAGCCATCTCTATCTGTAACTTAGCTTCTTTGGATCCCGCATGCGCTGCGAAAATCTCCAGTATAAGACCTACCTTATCCTTAACATCAACTTTTAGACTCCTCATTAAGTTCACTACTTGACGCGGCTTCAGGACATCGTAAACATAGAGGGTGTCGACCCCATATTCTAGGGATTCAAGCTCCTGTTTAAGTTGCTCTAACTTGCCCTTCCTTATATAGGACTTGCTGTCAACTCTGTAATTTCTCTTGAGACTCACTACCTTGACGATACTCACGTTGTCTAAGCACTTTATGAGCGCTAACGCCTCCTCAAGATCGTCCTCACGTGATATTAGCACCGCTCTTCTGTGAAGCCAGTTCATTACTCTTTACTTCCCCTCCTTCTTATGGAAACTATGTCCCCTAGTGTAAGCTCCTTTGAGGGGTTACCTAACCCGCCTAGGGATCCGGTGAAATCGCTGTCAACTACGGGCTCCAGTAACTTAATGCCTAGCACCTTCTCTAGCCTCATGGCTAACTCCATGGTGGGTGTTAGCCTACCCGACTCTATTCTCTTTATAACGTTCTCACTTTCCCTTACGGCCTCGGCAAGGGTTCTCTGCGTCCAGCCCAGTCGTTCCCTGGCCTCCCTCACCCGCCTAGCGTAATCCTCCACAACTTCATAGTTTTCAAGCCTCGGGCCCCCCTTTCTGGCAGGCTTCCTTACATTCGTATGAGTTCTTAAAGTGTCTATTCTCTTAGTAGTTACACTTCTAACTTCCTCCTTCACAGCCCGCTTCGCTACCCTTGAGTAGCACTGAGGACACAAAACTAGGCGGGCACCTTCAATATACACTACCTTAGAATCCCTCCTCCTTATGGGGCGACCGCACATTTCACAGTGTATTATATCAGGTCTCGGGCTCAATGATACCAGCCTTCCTAGGATTATGCCGGGCTCTAGGCTAATATAGCTTAGTCAACAACGTTAGGGGAAGCTTCATAGTATTAGGGCCCTTAGTATTTTAGGTTTTCTAGCAATAATACTAGTAGTGGTGGGTGGTTTGTCGGACGTCGACTTCAGTGTGCGTAGGCGCGGCATAACGGATTACGTTAAGTACCTTGAGATGCGTGTGCAAGAGCTTGAGGCGGAGGTCAATTACTTACGTAGTGAGCTCGGCTACTATAAACGTGAGATAGAGAAGTTAATGTCGACCCCACTTATTGAGGGTACGCTCCTTGAAGTGTTACCTGACGGTAGAGCCATTGTAAAGAGCACAACAGGCCCTCACTTAATCGTCAGTGTTTCGGGGGAAGTGGATAAGACGCAGCTAAGGCCTGGGGTGAAGGTAGCGTTAAATCAACGGGGCTCAACGATAGTTGAGGTACTGCCGAGTAGGGAGGATCCTTATGTTAGGGGGATGGAAGTAATAGAGAGACCCCCAGTGCGGTACTCCGACATTGGCGGGTTAAAGGAGCAGATACAGGAAATACGTGAGGTTGTGGAGCTTCCTCTGAAGCATCCAGAACTCTTCCGTGAATTAGGTATTGAGCCGCCTAAGGGCATACTCCTCTACGGACCCCCAGGTTGCGGTAAAACGCTACTAGCCAAGGCGGTTGCTGGCGAAACCAACGCTACCTTCATAAGCTTAGTGGCATCGGAACTCGCACAGAAGTTCGTTGGTGAAGGTGCACGGATAGTTAGGGAGCTTTTCGCATTTGCCAGACGTAAGGCGCCGGCCATAGTGCTGATTGATGAAATCGATGCCATAGCATCTAAAAGGATGGATATGGGTACTAGCGGTGAGAGAGAAATACATAGGACATTAACCCAGCTACTAGCTGAGTTAGATGGTTTTGACCCCCTAGATAACGTTAAGGTGATAGCAACTACCAATAGGCTAGACATACTGGATCCCGCCCTACTAAGGCCTGGAAGGTTTGATAGGGTCATAGAGATACCCTTGCCGGATCTGAAAGGCCGTTGGGAGATCTTCAAAATACACACTCGTAAAATGAAGGTAAGCAAGGACGTTGATCTAGAGGAACTCGCTAGGCTAACGGAGGGGGCCACGGGTGCCGACATAAAGGCCATATGCACCGAGGCGGGTTACTCAGCGCTCAGGAATAACAGAAGGCAAGTAACGCAGGAGGACTTCATATACGCCATAAAGAAGGTATTGCGCGACAGGTTCCGTCCCTACGGCTCACAAGAAGGATTTAAGCCCCGCCAGAGGAATACGCAGGCGGTGGTTTAGGGGTCTTGCATAAGGTTAGGAAAGCGAAGCCCTCGGAGCTAAGGCGCCTGAGAGCAATACTAGAGCATCAGCTTGGTGTCAGCGGTATTGGCGAGAAAGTATTTCCTGAGGGAGTACTTCTGAAGATCTCGAGAAATACAGGTAAGATTAGGGAAATCCTAGCACCCACGGGGGAAGTAATTGCCACTGTCCTAGCCTCAACATACACGTTCAACCTGAAATTACTGGCAGCCAAGATAATTCACGAAACCGTACCCCCACCTAAGTTAAGGGTAATCATAGCTAATGAGATAGCAGAGGATCTAGTAACGTACGGTAACACAGCGTTCGCGAAGCACATCCTGTACGTTGATGAGGACTTAAGGGCAGGTTCAGAGGCACTTGTAGTGGACGAGAACGATAACTTGCTTTGCATTGGTAGGCTAATCCTTTCTCCCGACGAGATAATACACTTTATAACCGGACCGGCTGTAAAGCTTAGGGAGTGTGTGAAGTAATGTCAAAAGCTAGGATATACATCTATGATGAATATAGTAACATGTTCGAGAGTAAGAGACCCTGGACATTGATAACGGGGTTTCCGGGGTTCGGATACGTTGGAACCATAGCTACGAGGTACTTAGTATCCAAGCTAAAGGCAGTGAAGGTCGGGGATGTAGTCACGAAGTATATGCCTGATTTCACTGCAATAGAGGAGTACGGTATTATGACACCCTACGAGATATTCGTGTGTCCCGACAAGGATCTCATGATACTCGTCAATAATACCTTACCTCAGCCCCCTGAGAGGGTCATATATGCCATAAGATTCGCTGAGTGGTTCCTCAGCATAGGCGGTAAAAAAGCGATACTTGCTGGCGGGCTTAACTCAAAGTTTCGGGAGGGTGAGGAAGAATTCAGGTGGATATGTATAAATAACTGTGGATGGGGCTTTAGCGAACCACAGATGGAGAAGGGTCTCTACATAGTGGGTCCGCTTGCCACGTTCTTTACAATATTCAACATCATGAAGATACCCACGCTCTTAATATTCCCGTATACAGAGCCAAGTAAGTACGATCCGGGAGCAGCGGCAGTGTTCGTGAGAAAAGTTAGTGAATTACTGAACTTAGACATCGACATTGAGGACTTATTGCAGTACTCTAAGCTGGTGGCTGAGGCAGAGGCGGCGCTGGAGGAAGCCATAAAGTCGTCAAGGAAGGAGGAGAAGGGGCCGAAGCCATACATGTAGTGTTCCAGTAATTCCCCCCTAGCCCAGTCTAGTGCATTGAATGTAGTCGCTCTTTCCACAGAACTCAAGGATCTCCCTACACGTATCGGCGTCTCCGATATCTGGAGCATACACGAACTTGACACGGGCTTGAGCGTCCTGTGCTATCTTGAGTATTCTCTGTATCGTGTCACACATCATATTAATTATGCATGGTTCTGGGTGTAAGGGCGCTTCGAATTGTGAATATGGATAGGTTTCATCGATATCATAGGGCACAACGTCGAAGAAGGGAACGTAGAAAAGTATGGTGTGCTCGTCTGTAATGTTGGCATCCTTTAATATTTTCTTGAAGTGTTCGGCATTGTGGAAGGGTTTTACAAGGGTGTTAGCCGGAACTAGTGCTATGTTGCGTATAGATCCGTTCTTTATCTCCTTCAGTATCCTCTCAATAACTCTTTTCCTGTGTCTCAGGAGTTCCGGCCTAAAGTATGATGTCCTGTCGTACAGGAATAGACCTCTGGACTTGCCCCTTATCACGGGATCTAATCTCTCAATCCAATCAACGTATTTAATTACGTGGTTTAGGGCTTCCCTAACATAAGGATGGGTGCGTGCCCTCTCCTCTATTAACTCCCATAACCTACCCTCTCTTATGGCTTCCTTTATCCTACGTATTTCCCTAGCTATGACGTAGAGGTTATGGGTAGCGATTAGCCTAATGCGTTCCTCACGAGGCATCTCGAGGATCTCCCTAGGCTCGTACTTACTGCATACTGGGCACTCGCAGGGCAGGTAATCTAACTCTTTTATTCTATAGGTTCCGTGTTCTGTTATGTATCGACCATCGCGAGCGTATAATATATAAGATGCGGAATCAAAGCTATCTATACCCAGCGCCACCATGAGCGGCATTATTATCGGGTGTCCTCCGCCAAAGAGGTGTACTGGTTTGTCGAGGGGTAGGTACTTCTTAGCAGTAGCTACCATATCAACTATTCTCCAGAACTCATACTTCTCTAGAACCGTGACGGGAGATCCGATGGCATACATTCCATATTCATTCATGGATGAAGCCGCTGCAGCGGATCTTGCAACTAAGTCTACGTGAACCCCTCCCTGTATTGGTAGCACCCATAGTGTTTTGCTTTGCTCTATGATGCTCGCCACAGCTTTGGCCCTTCGGAGAGTCTCCTCCACGCTTACTAGTGCTTCCTCGTAGGTGGAATCATCTCTAGTAGGGATATCGGCTATGACTGCTATGTCGGAACCTATTCTATCTTGAAACTCAACTATCTTGATAGGATCTATCCTAATCCTCTCCTTACCGTACATCAACAATTGGTAAGCGCCTGAGTCAGTCATTACGACTCCGTCATAACCCACTACCTTATGAACACCCATTTTAACGGCATCATTGCCGAGGCGCTGCATTATTATGAAGGCATTAGTAATTATCTGGTCAAACCCTATCTCACGAATCTTCTCCGCAGTAATGGATTCTCCAGTCCTGAAGGGGTTCACGACGGGAAAGAACGCTGGTGTTTCAATTATTCCGCTCTTTGTACGTAACCTCCCTATACGCCCGGCTAGATCCTTATCCTTTATCTCGAAGCTCACCTTACATCCCAGGGTCTCCATGATGTTTCACTAATAACATTAAGCTTAACGCAAGAACAAGTCTGGGGAAAAATAGACGAAACGTCGTTATTTTCGCTTCTTCTCCTCCATGTACTCTTCCCATATGCTATAGATCTTACTGGCCAAGCCCCCCGACCCCTCTACACCATTAACGCTTACTTTATACCTGTCGTAGATCATAACCGTTCCTGCCTCTTTAAGTACCCTCACGGTTCCGGGAGGGAGGTTCAGTTTAGTCTGTATTATGTGTGCGAATTCCTCTGGATCGAAGAGGGGTCTCTCAGCTGAGATTATTTCGGATATTCTGTTACCGTTTATGAAGACCTTATAGTACTTCTTACCGTCGCTACATTTCGCGTCCTGAAGGACTAAATGTAGTGTTAACCTATCACCAGCGTCGATCCCTACGAGTTTTCCTTCGTAGGTCGTTCCATCGACAAGTTTGACCGTAACGACGTTTCCAACAATGCTGGCAAGTTCCGATATCAGATTCCTTATGGCGGTCTGAACGCTCATGACCTATACCTAGTGGTGTAGATTACTTTTCACGAATTTAAGCTTATTTTAAACATCGTATCCTTATGTCTGTGTGCCACACCGTTTTCTTAGCTTCCTCCTAAAGTCCTAATCTTAAGGTATACCTTATCCATTATGGAGAAAGCGTTGCATAGGCTCTCATTTTCGGATTCTATAACCAGCAGAAAGCCCCAGAGGGAAACCAGTAGTTTATGGATTATCTTTGGCCGTGGTTCCTTAAGCAGCTGTTTTTTCTTGCTCATTACGTAGCCCCATATCACCAGATCCTTTCCTTCCCGGTAATCTGGTTTTTCGTGACTTAGGGTCAGTTCTACGGTTTCGCCTTCCTTGAAAATCATGAGGTCCTTCACGAGATCTATGTTTGCCTTAACGTTCCCGCAATCAATAGTTATTATGAAGACCTTCGGTATCTTTGACCGCTCTATCCTACTTATTTTTCCCTGAAGCACAATTTTACCGTCGCTTATCTCCATGATCAGGCACCTACTTACCTAGACGTATTTCACTTTTTAAGCTAAGCTCTAGTACGGGGAGATTATGCGTAGTAGCGGTATCCTATGCTATGCTGTAAAGTCTAAGACTTCGGAGGAGGTCATGGTGGACTTTATGCCTATCATTAGGGGTTTCTTGTCGGCGTGTCCGGAGGGCGAGGTCGAGACGAGGTCTGTGTTCTCGACTCGCGGGGAAAGCGTCTACGTTGTTTTTAGAGTAAGTGCCAGCAATCCTGAAAGGTGCGGAGGGGTTGCTGAGGCATTACTGAGTGCCTTACTCCCTGAAACGCTAACGTATGAGCAGGTAAGGTGCGAGAAGTTATTCCCTTTCCCCAGAGATCTCTACGCTCGTACCTCGCAGTCCTTCGGGGAAGAAATCGTGTTATATTAAGTAAGCTGAGGGTGACAACGCTTGCAGGAAACGGTGGCGATATTCGCATAGGGGTAACCATTAATAGACCGCAGCGAGAGGTACGCCTACGTCAAGATGATTTCCTAAGACACTGCATAATCGTTGGAACAACAGGCTCCGGGAAGTCAACCACGGCTGGCGTTATCGCCAGTCAATTATCAAAGTTCGGAATTGCGATAATTCTTGACTGGTATGGAGAGTTCCCGCAAATACTTAACAGAATTGATCGTGAGTACGTACACTACAGGGCGTCAGGACGTAACAAGATACCTGTTCCGTCAAGAATAGAATCGGTGATTAATATACTAGAGGAAGTACTGGATCTTACCCCACCGCAATCCTACATCCTCAGAAAAGTCCTTAGGGAGGGATTAACGAGTTTCGAGAGGGTGCTCCGTGCCGTTGATGAATTCGAAGTAACTGCTAGATGGATGGTTGAGTCAAAGTATGCCTTACTTCGAAAGCTTGACGTGCTTTTCTCTGATCAGTACATAAACTACCTAGGTTCAGCCAATGAGCATGGTTTAGTGGACGTGCTTAAGAGGGGTAGCGGAAAGCCAGTGATTGTCGACTTGAGCGTCTTTGGGGAGTACGGGGTCAGAAAATTCATGGCGCTCCTAGTCCTCAGACTGCTAGAGGAGTTCAAAAGCCGGCACCTAATTACGGATAAGGTTTTCGTAATAGTGGATGAGTCACATAATATCTTAACCAGTAGCAAATCATTACTAGAAAGGATGATGGCTGAAGTACGGAAGCTCAACATGGGTATAACGCTGATCACGCAATCACCGGCTCTCCTGAGCTACAGGATAATATCGAACTCGAATATTAAGATAATCCATGCGTTAAAATCACGAGATGATGTGGACGTAATAGCCCGGTCTGTGGGAAGCGGCATTGCTGTTGATAAAATATTGCCACGGCTAGGAGTTGGTGAGGTCGTTGTTGACGCACCTTCACTAGTGAGCCCTGTGCTTGTTAAGGTTAACTATGCTTAGCAATAAACTCAAGAGCTTCCGTTGATATGTGGTGCCCTAACCAATCAATATTTGTAACACACGGAGCAACACCCTTAATGATATTCATTACTTTCCTAGTCACTTCGGTTGCTGTAAGGCCAGTTACGTCTACTTCACATACCTTTCCACGGCCGTAAGCTGTGATGGCGTTGTTAGTGCATGACCCCATTAATTCAGCTGCCACGTTCTCGGCTACTTTCTTGAGCGTCCACCACTCCCTACTCTTCAGTAGTCTCCGAAGAAGTTCCTCAGGATGGATCCGAAGAACTATCACTACAGCTACGTGATGGCTCGGCACTAGTTCTCCGTAATGACTATCAATAATTACAGGTGCCCTCGAATTTAATATAATGTTATCCAGCAGGTTTACTAATGGTTCTTCACGTATGATGTAGGTGTCCCTGGATCTGTCGTAGCTTTCAAGAAGACAGGAGACTGCAGAAAGCGCTGATAGATTCACGTATAGCGCGCCTAACACTGTGCTCAGTAACAGTGCGGTACTAGTTTTACCTGAACCAGGTACTCCTGAGATAACTATAGCTTTCTTGCCCTGCAGGGTGCGAATCATTGGTGCCTCCACATGAAGGTAATAGTGAATTACGGTTATTATCGCTGGCGTATTCCTAAACCAGAAGAGAGGAATACTTCTTCTCCTCCTTAACTGGTGTGACGCGATGAATCTTTAAATAAAATCGTTGTTGCGGGTTAAAATACCAACTTAGTCTTTCTTTTCCTCTTTTTTCTCTTTCTCTTCCTTTACCTTTGACGCGGCTATTATGTCGTCTATCCTCAGGATTAACGTTGCAGCCTCCGTTCCGGCCTTAAGTGCGTTGACCTTGACGGCTAATGGCTCTATTACTCCTAGCTTCTCCATGTCCTCTATCTTACCTGTGAATATGTTGACGCCGTACTTGACACCGTCCTCCTTACTGTGAGCTTGCCTTAAGTCTGAGACTATGTCTATGGGGTCAAGGCCCGCGTTCTCTACCAGCGCTGATATCACGCCTTCCAATGCCTTAGCGAATGCTTGAACAGCTAATTGCTCCTTACCGCTTACGTGGGTTGAGAACTCGCGTATGTGCTTAGCTATCTCAGCCTCGAAAGCGCCGCCTCCATACACGATCTTCGGATTCCTTAGTACATCCGCCACAACGCTTAGAGCGTCTCTTAGGGATCGCTCAGCCTCATCAACGATTCTCTCTAGTCCACCACGGATGACGATGCTCACGGCCTTCGGATCCTTAGTGCCCTCTATGAATACCATCTTGTCCTCGCCAACCTTCCTCTCCTCCACGAGTTCTGCGTAGCCTAGATCCTCGGGCGATAGGTCGTCGATGCTGCTCACGATTCTTCCCTTGGTTGCGCGCTCAAGCTTCTCCATGTCTGATCTCTTTACCCTTCTTACTGCTAGGATTCCCTTCTTTGCTAGGAAGTGCTGCGCCACGTCATCAATACCCTTCTGGCAAATCACTACGTTAGCGCCAGTAGCAGCAATCTTCTCAACCATCTCCTTAAGCAGGTTCTCCTTCTGCTCAATGAATTTCCTCATCATTTCGGGATCACTGATCCTAATCTCAGCGTCGATCTCGGTCTTCTCTATTTCTAGTGGTGCGTCGATTAGCGCTATCTTCGCGTTCTCAACCCTCCTAGGCATGCCCGGATGCACAACCTCCTTATCCAACACAATACCATAAATCAGCTTAGTATCAGCTAATGATCCACCATGCTTCTTTATTATCTGGATATTGTCTAAATCCACGTAAATTCTTCCTTTCCTCTCCTCAGCAACCTGCCTCACGGCCTTAACCGCGATCTCGGCAAACCTCTCCCTAACACCATGTACGGCCTTGCTTGTTAGGGCGGTCGAGGCAATCTTCTTTAGGATTTCCTCCTCGTCTAGGCTGACGGGTTTAGCGATTTTCTCTGCGTACTTTATCGCTTCGTCTAACGCCTTCTTAAATCCATTTATTATGATGGTCGGGTGCACATCCTTAGCTAGGAGGTCCTCAGCAGCCTTAAGTAATTCGCCAGCAAATATCACGGAGGTTTTAGTACCATCACCAACCTCCTCATCCTGGCCCTTAGCTATTTGTACGAGCATTTTCGCTGCGGGGTGCTGTACATCCATCTTGTCAAGTATCGTAGCGCCGTCATTTGTTATGGTAATGTCGCCTAAGGTATCTACTAACATTTTGTCCATACCGCGTGGTCCGTAAGTCGTGCGTAGCATCTCAGCAACAGTTATTGCCGCCATCATGTTTGACCTTAGGGCCTCAGCACCTGAGGTGCGCTGGGTTCCCTCCTTAAGTATCAGGACAGGTAACCCTGCCGTCGGAACTACCCCTTTAGCCGACATAGTTATTCCCTTGATTCACTCTTGATCCACTTCTATATAAACTTTAAGTAAGGGAGACATGCAAATAACTTAAAAATAGGGGTACCTTACTTATCTAGGTCTTGACGATGGGGAAGGTCAGGACATCGCTGGTGAAGAGGACTGCTCGTCGCCTACTAGAATTATACCCAGACGAGGTTAGCACAAATTTTGAAGAGAATAAGGAACTAGTAAAGAAGTACGTGTACCTAAAGTCTAAAAAATTAAGGAATCAAATCGCAGGATACTTAACACACTTAGCTAAGCTTAGGGCTAGGGAGGAATCCCAAGTACAGCAGTGAGGGAACGAGAGACTACAAGCCTACGCACTCGCGTAACCTCGGGACCCCGCAAGGAGTAAGGTCCCTTCTACTATGAGGCATAATTAAGGGAATAAGGAAACGTGGGAGGAATGACATCTCCCTGCAATAGACACGGAGGAAGAAACACTGAGAAGTGTGAACTCACTGTCAAGTTAATAGGTAGCTTAAGAGCAACTACAGGCAGAGGCATAATTAAGGTGGGAATATCTAAGCCCCCAATAACTGTGGCGGAATTCCTAAAACTACTAGTAAAGGAGTACGAGAGCTTAACAACTATATTGGATGAAAGGGGGAAACTCAAGCCCTCATTCCTGTTATTCATAAACAACGTAGATTACGCACTATTAGGGGGCGGAAACGCGACATTGAAATGCGGGGATATAATAGCAATAATTCCTGTCGTTCACGGAGGTTAAGAACCTTGAGTACGGTGCTAGAACTCAACGATGTAGTGGAATGGGAGAAGAATATCTCGGGAATCTCAATATCGTTCTGCGTTATAAGGGCACCATACATCGATACGGCGAAGAAAGTTATCCGTGATCTACGGAGCACGCCAAAGAACTTCATTGTCTTATTACCTAAAGCCTTAATTCCCAACAAGAAAGCCATGAAGCTTGCAGCCTTCTTGGCGTATAAGTCCTTTGAAAAAGGAACAAACATTAGCAAGCATGTTCCAATTCAGTTCCTGCTTAATCTCTTCGCAACCCGCCAGATAAGGGATGTCATGAAGCTCATCGATAAGTACTGGAGAGATGAAATTGTTGTCGTTGAGATAAAATTGCCGGGCTTGGGTGGGGAAGCTTCATCTTTAGTTGAGGACTTACGTCGAAGTGGCGTAAAATGTGACGAAGTAAAGGGTATTGAAGGTGATCTCAGCATGCTTGCAGATAAGGTATACGGGATTCGTTATGACGCTGAGGTGATTCGAGGTACGGAAGGTCTTAACGATTACTTAATTAAATCCATATTAACGAAGATAGCGTACTTCGGTGCAGTATCATCAAGATAAGTGACTCACGTAACACTGCACTGGATGGGCAGGAAGATTATGGTGAAGTTTCATTAGTGAGTTAAGCGCTTCATGCTGGAAATATTTAAATCCATTATACGTAATGAGGACTTGAGTGAATAGCCATGCTCGAGGAGGAATGGGAATGGGAGGAGGAAGAGGAAGAGGAGTGGTGGGAAGAAGAGGAGGAGTGGGAAGAAGAGGAGTGGTAACCTCAGTTTTTCCCTCCTTACCCCGAACTTAAAATGCATAATGCTTAAGATCTCAACGTGTTGAGAGTGATTATTAAATAATGCGTCAGAACTTTGTCCGTTACTCACCAGTCGTTGCCGTCACCACTCATCATCCGCGATTTAAACGTGGTTTCAGAAGAAAATAAAGTAAGTCGATATATGGTTAACAGAGCTTTGGGTGAGGCGGAATGGTGAGAATAGCTGTGGTGGATCGCGACCTCTGCAAACCCCATAGGTGCGGCAAGGAATGTGTCAGGTTCTGCCCAATAAACCGTAGTGGTGGGAAGGCCATAGAGCTATCCGATATTGTTGGCGGAAAAGCCTTAATATATGAGAAAGTGTGTGTTGGTTGCGGAATTTGCGTGAAGAAATGCCCTTACGAGGCAATAACGATAGTGAATCTGCCAGACGACCTAGAGAAGAGAGTTGTGCACAGATACGGGCCGAACGCATTCAAGCTTTACGGACTACCACAACCTCAGCAAGGCGTTGTCATCGGAATCATAGGGAAGAATGGAATAGGTAAGACCACATCCATTAAGATACTATCGGGCGAGTTAATACCTAACCTAGGTAAGTATGAAGAGGAACCGAACTGGGAGAGAGTGCTAAGGTACTTCAGAGGAACAGAGCTTTACCAGTACTTCAAGAAACTAGTTAATGGTGAGATACGTGCTGTGCACAAGATTCAGCACGTGGACCTCATAAGGAAGTACGTTAAGGGCACAGTTAAGGAAATACTTACAAGAATAGATGAACGCGGACTGTTGAGTGAGTTGAAAAGGGAGATGAACCTCGAAGGAATGCTGGATAGCAAGGTCTCAAACTTAAGTGGAGGTGAGCTACAGAAGTTCGCTATAGTTGCAGCACTATTGAGAGATGCTTCAGCCTACTTCTTTGACGAACCCTCGAGCTACCTAGACGTGAAAGAGAGGCTGAGTATATCGTCAGTGATTAGGAATTACATTCCGAGGAATAGTTATGTGATAGTGGTTGAGCACGACTTAGCTGTTCTTGACTATATTTCGGACTACGTAGCCATAGTTTATGGCGAGCCTGGAGCCTACGGCATCTACTCTAAGGTTTATGCCGTGGGTTCTGGCATTAATCATTTCCTCTTAGGCTTCCTCCCAGTAGAGAACATGCGCATACGTAAGGAACCCATAATATTCCACACCCATGCATACGTCCCCGAAAAAGATCAGGGAGGGAAGACAATATACATTACATGGTTACCAATGAGAAAAAGGCTGGGGAAGTTCGTGCTAGAGGTTGAGGGAGGGGAGGCATACAAGGGTGAGGTCATCGGCGTGTTAGGACCTAACGCCATAGGTAAGACAACGTTCATCAGATTATTAGCGGGTGAACTCGAACCTGATGAAGGTGTGGCCGTAACGGAGGGTTTACGTATAAGTTACAAACCACAGTACATTCGGGCAGAGCACTTCCCGTGGAACACCGTGGGTGAGGCGCTGAACGAGCTAACTAAGGAAGGGATAGCAAGTAGCGAATGGTTCCAAGTTGATGTTATACGTAAATTAAGGCTACATAAGCTACAGGACAGAAGCATAGTTAACTTAAGTGGAGGTGAGTTACAGAAATTTGCCATAGCGGTTACCCTAGCTAGGGAAGCAGACATATATTTGCTAGACGAACCCTCAGCCTACATAGACGTCGAAGAGAGATTAACAGTAGCAAAGGCCATAAAGAGGGTTAGCGAGACTAGGAAAACCGTCACTTTCCTAGTGGATCATGACGTTGCAGTAATAGACTATGTAGCTGACCGTGTAATGGTGTTTAATGGAGAACCCGGATCATACGGTAAAGCATGTAGGCCTACTGATTTACGAAAGGGTATGAATGCTTTCCTCAAGGCAATAGGCGTCACATTTAGGAGAGATTTAAAAACAGGGAGGCCTAGAGTAAATAAGCCAGGTTCCTACCTTGATAGGAAACAAAAGTCAATGGGTGAGTACTATTATATTCCCAGTAGCTAAGATAATTCACCTAAATTAATTAATAACACTATTACGAAATATGCGTCATTGAGTTGTGCCGAAGTCAATAATTTTCAAGTTATTACAACAACTTCATTAAGTTTTTAAACGGCTCCTCAAGTGTAAGCATGGTGAATCAACAATGTCCGAAAAGCCCAAAACCACGATATCCGTAATAAAGGCTGACATAGGCTCATTAGCGGGTCACCACGTTGTGCATCCAGAGACTATCGCTGCGGCGACTAAGGTTCTGGCTGAGGCAAAGAGTAAAGGCATTATCATAGACTTCTACGTAACTAACGTAGGTGACGACCTAGAACTCATTATGACTCATCGTCGTGGTGTCGACGCGCCTCAGGTTCACGAGCTAGCATGGAACGCGTTCAAGGAAGCAGCTAAGGTTGCTAAGGAACTCGGGTTATACGCGGCGGGCCAGGATCTCCTAACGGAGGCGTTCTCAGGGAATGTAAGGGGATTAGGTCCAGGCGTGGCTGAGATGGAGTTCGTTGAGAGGCCTGCAGAGCCCGTAGTGGTGTTCATGGCTGACAAGACAGAGCCAGGCGCGTTTAACCTGCCGCTCTTCCGCATATTCGCGGATCCCTTCAACACTGCGGGATTAGTAATTGACCCTAAGCTTCACGGAGGCTTCAAATTCGAGATATTCGATGTGTTCGAGAGCAAGTCCGTGGAGCTAGCTGCTCCCGAGGAGATGTATGACATCTTAGCCCTCATAGGCACTCCAAGCAGGTTCATAATTAGGAGGATTTACAGGAAGTCAGACGGCGAGATAGCTGCTGTGGTTAGCGTGGAGCGCCTAAATCTGATGGCTGGCAGGTACGTAGGTAAGGACGACCCGGTAGCCATAGTTAGGGCACAGTCAGGATTCCCGGCACTCGGGGAGGTACTCGAGCCCTTCAGCTTCCCACACCTAGTAGCTGGCTGGATGAGGGGATCACACCACGGGCCACTAATGCCTGTCCCGCAGAGGTACGCGAAGTGTACTAGATTCGACGGCCCACCAAGGCTAGTAGGGCTAGGCTTCCAGATAAAGAACGGTAGGCTAATAGGCCCGGCAGACCTATTCGACGACGTAGCATTCGACGAGACCAGGAGGACGGCGCAGCTCATCGCCGACTACATGAGGAGGCACGGGCCGTTCATGCCACACAGGCTGGGACCTGAAGAGATGGAGTACACAACACTACCTGGAGTGCTAGAGAAGCTGAAGGACAGGTTCAAGAAGGTAGCTGGCGAGCCGAAAGCCAAGAAACCCAAGATAGAAACATCACTCCTATCGACCCACGAGTAAAGGGAAACTAGGCTAGGGCAGGAGAAGCAACTTTTTGACTAACTCACTCATCACGGCAAGCAAACACGCCCATTAACCGTAGCGGAGGTGTAATCCTTTGAAACCAATCGTGGCAATAAACTACAAGGCGTACCCCACATCCTTCGGTAAGGTTGCCTTAGATATCGCGAAACAAGCGGAGAGTGTAGCCAAGGAGCTCGGCTTCCAAGTAGAGATAATAGTAATTCCGCCATTCACAGAGCTCCGCACCCTAGCTCAAGCAGTGGAAATCCCAGTATTCGCACAACACGCTGACGCAGTCAAGTTAGGTGCTACAACCGGCCATATACCGCTAGAAATAATCAAGGACACAGGAGCAGCTGGGGTAATGCTCAACCACAGCGAGAATAGAATAAGGATAGATCAAATTGACTACATAGTCAAGAAAGCTAAGGAACTCGGCGTTAGGACATTAGTGTGCGCTAACACGCCGGAAGTGTCGGCAGCTGTCGCTGCCCTAGAACCTGAAATGGTTGCTGTCGAGCCACCGGAACTCATAGGAACAGGCATACCCGTCTCCAAGGCGAAACCCGAAATAATCACAGGTACTGTGGAACGCGTTCGTAAAGTTAACAGAGATGTAGTAATATTAACGGGCGCCGGGATAACTAAAGGAGAGGACGTGGAGGCAGCAATAAAGCTAGGAACGCTTGGTGTACTAGTAGCGTCCGCAGTAATGAAGGCGGAGAACCCAAGGGAAGTAATATTAGACATGGCTCAAGCGGCCCTTAAGGCGTTAGATCAAAAATAGAAGGTAAGGTGCTGTCAAGCCCTTAAAACAGCGGGGCTCTAACATTCGCAATACTTTCCCGCGAAGCTTGCGTCGAATAACCCTTACTTAACCATTAACCTAAGGAATAGCATCTTTAAATCCCCTAAGTAACGAATTATCTCGAGGGCCCGTAGCCTAGCCAGGATAGGGCGCCGGCCTGCGGAGCCGGTTGTCCGGGGTTCAAGTCCCCGCGGGCCCGCCATAAATAATCAACCATTTCATTCACCGTTCACTCGGGAGCGGTGAATTAGGGTGGTTTATTGGTCATTGTTTACCGCCCTCGGGTTCATCACGGACTCCCGCGGGCGGGCTACGGCGGTTCACCCACCCACCATGCACCCGAGGGTCACAACCCACTTAACAGCACTAATCCTAATTCAACCAAAAGACCCTCACAAGGTTTCAACCTCAACCAGTTACTTCGATGCTGACTCAGATGTGGATCTTCATCCAAGACTCTTCATGGGTTGGCTCTTGAAGTCTCTTTAATTCAAATCTGAGGAACTTTTCCAGTAGTTCATGTGCTTGCATAGGTTCGTTTGCTTTCCATACTACTATTTTATGCCGCAGTAAGAGCGAGTAGGCAACCTCACCGATGCCACATACTATGACGTCAGTTACTCCCCTGCGATGCAGCGATTCAGCAACCCTAGCCCCCACTAGCAGGACTACAGGCACGCCTCTAAGTTTCTCTTCCTTATACTTGTTCTCTATGATTTCCGCGCTGTCTATTTTCCCTTCACGGATCCTGGCTACTAGGAAGTACTCAGCCCTGCCGAAATGCCGTGATATCACGGCATTCGGTGAAGGTTCATTTAAGGGTATGCACACTGTAAAGTTCCTGCGTATGCTTGGCTTAACCATTATGGTAATATCAGCTATGGAGGGCACTTCACGTTTAAGTAAGTCAGTTATTCTTTGGCAAATTACTGAAACGTCCTCGACAGTCCGTAGTGGGGGAGCCCTAAGGAGAACTTCAACGAACATTACCGGGCCAGCCCACCTAGCCCTAACGTTTATAAGTTTCAGCTCATTAGCAGTATTCTCTATTAAGGAGGATATCTTCCTAAGTATGTTTTTATCTTTAGGGAGGTCAAGGATTGAAAGTAAGCTGTCGTGGCCAGCTTCATAGGCCGCTATTACTATTCCTGCGACGGCTATCAGCGTACTAGCTTGATACGCCGTGTATGAGCCAGTATAACCGAAGATTAGTAGACCTAGAGCAACGCCCCCACCCTCTATAACATCCCCAACAGTGTGTAGCCCGTCAGCCCTAAGGGAGGGTGAGTTAATAATTCCTGATGCTTTTACCTTCAAATATGCCGAAAGACCTAGTGGCGGTAGCGACAGAAGCTGAATTAACGCTGGGATTATGGATGTTGTTCTAGGTGAGCTATTTAGACCCCTAGCTCCCGCCTCAACAGCAATAATAATTAGTAAGGTAGCGATAGCTAATGTCGCTAGATCCTCCAACTTGTAGAGCCCATATGGTAATCTCTGCGCTCTCCGTGACCTAACGATTAATACTGAAGCAAGTACCATGACCGTGATGACGACGTCTAACATAGCATGAAATCCTTCAATTAATACTGCAGTGATGCCGCTAAGGAAGCCTATGGTTAATCTTAGTAGCATACTTATCGCTGTAAGAAATAGTGAAGTAGCAACGTATGTTAGTAGTTCCTTACGCTTAATCATATCGAACACCACGCATATGTTTACTAATCAAATTCAAATATATATTAGCAGGCAGAGAGCCTACGTATAAAAACAAAAATAACAAAGTTATATAACGGGACTACCAGCATGAAGGTTACCCTAGTGTTGCTTGCTAGGGCAGGCGATTTAGTAGGGGGGAAGAGGAAGGTACACGTAATTGATTTACGGGAGGGGGCCACCCTACATGACTTAGTACTCTTCATAAGGGATAGTATAAGTAGGCGATTAGGTGAGGGAATATTGAGTGGAAGGTTAATATTTGCTATATACGTTAACGGCACCCAAGTGTTAAGCTTAAATACACGCCTTAGAGACGGGGATCGGGTGGTAGTGACGACGTCTGAAATGGGTGGGTAAGTCTTTAATTCCCTTATCAGTGTCCATTAGTAGTGATGAAGTTTTGGAATACTTCTACGATTAGTTCGTGGAAGTAGCGATCCTATTAATTGTTGCTAGGTTGTCTGAGTTTATTGTTGAGAGATTAAAGCAACCTAAGGTGTTTGCGTGGGTAATAATAGGGTTAGCCCTTCCATTGATGTATTATGAGTTATCTATGGTTACAGTATCACTAGGAATATTAGGGATAATAACCTACCTGTTCTGCATAGGCTTAGAGGGATCGTTAAGGGGATTTTGAGAGAGTTACGCAACGCTGGACTAATAGCTGTGGGAGGCGTTATTACCTCATTAGCCTTCCCGTTACTAATCCTTCCCTTACTAGGTGCTAGCGCATTTGAGGCATTTGCTATTGGTGCCGCTCTCTCAGCCACTTCCGTCACGCTCACGGTGAGGACACTCGAGGAGTTTGGGAAGGTTAGGAGTAAGGAGGGGCAATCAGTGTTAGGTGCGGCGGTCGTTGACGACGTACTTGGGTTAGCCTTACTGAGCACGTTGGTGGGGTTAACGGAGCTTAAGTCTGAAATCGACGTGATGATTTCCGTATTAGAGATAATTGTGTTGGCGTTTGCTTTCTGGTTCGCGGTAGCCTTCACCATTCAGAAGGTAGCTCATCCAATGTATAAGTGGTTCTCAAGACTTGGTGAGGAGGCTCCGGTACTGGCGTTGACGTTCGCCATACTGCTACTCCTGTCATTCGCGGCAGTTCGGTTGAGGCTTAGTGCTATTCTCTTCGCGTACGCTCTCGGATTAGGGCTCTCATCACATTAGGTACATGGCGAGTAAAACTGAGTCCATGATATATCCGCTCATAACGCTGTTCTCACCGCTATTCTTCATAAGTGCCGGGTCAATGCTTAACATAGCATCCCTGATCAGCATCGGTCTCAGTAAATCCCTACTCATGGATCTCGTAATAATATCGCTAGGTTTCTTAACGAAGCTTATCGGGTGCTTCGCACCAGCAGTAATAAGCGGATTTAGCAGGAAGGAAGCTTTGGTAATTGGCTTAGGGATGGTTCCAAGAGCAGAGGTAATGATGGCAACGACGCTGGCCGCACGTGAGGCAGGGATTCTCTCCCTCGAGTCCTACTTAGCCTTGATACTCTTGATACCTGTATCGTCATTAACAGTTCCTGCATTAATATCAATGGTTTACAGCAAGGGATAATAGTTGAATCCATTAATAGAGAACGCCACTTTGACAGTTGTCAATTTTAAAAACCTCGTGTCAACACTCAAGTGGTGAGGAGAGGACGGATACCCAATTATCAGCCACGCAAGGAAGTGATGTTGTGTTAGAGAAGAGGAGGGTTATGCGGTGGCTTGTAGGGGAACTTAAGAAGCAGGGATTCACGATATGGCCTGATTACCTAATAGAAGTTGCGGGCATAACACATAAGATTGATGTGCTGGCGGTACTTTCACCTATAACTGGCGTGGAGTTAAAAATCGCATTCATTATCGCGGATACGCCCTTAAGGCCAGAGGATGTCGAGAGATTTAGCGTGTGGAGGCAAGAGGGGAAATTCGACAAGGTTGTCATTATAGCTCTAAGAGACGTAAGCGTGGAGGCCTACGAGCTAGCTAAGAAGTTAGGCATAGATATCGTTCGTGTCGGCAGGGACATAGAGG